>PLLD01000102.1 GCA_003141205.1 Gemmatimonadota bacterium | reverse complement strand
CACGTAGTGGAAGTGCGCGACGACGAAATACGAGTCCGTCTGCTGCAGGTCGGCCGGCGGGGAGGAGTGCATGATCCCCGAGATTCCGCCGATGGTGAACATCGCGACCAGTCCGATCGCGAACATGGCCGCGGTCGTGAAGCGGATCGCACCCCCCCAGAGCGTGAAGATCCAGTTGAAGATCTTCACACCCGTCGGGATCGCGATGAGCATCGTCGTGATCCCGAACACGGTATCGGCGATCGGACCCATCCCCACGGCGAACATATGGTGCGCCCAGACGCCAAATCCGAGGAAGGCGATCAGGATCAGCGAGTAGACCATGACGGGATAGCCGAACAACGGCTTCCGGGCGGCGGTCGGCAGGACCTCCGACACGAGCCCGAAGGCGGGCAGCACGAGGATGTAGACCTCGGGGTGGCCGAAGATCCAGAACAGGTGTTGCCAGAGCAGGGGGTCGGCGCCCGCGGCGATCGAGTAGAAGTTGGTGCCGAAGAATCGATCGAACAGCAGGAAAACGAGCGCGACCGTGATGACGGGGAAGGCGAGGATGATCAGGAACTGCACGCAGAACGCCGACCACGTGAAAAGCGGCATCCGCATGAGGTTCATGCCGGGCGCGCGCAGGTTGATGATCGTCGTGATGAAGTTGAACCCCGAGGCGAGCGACGAGATGCCGAGGATCTGGAGACCGATCACCCAGAAATCGATGTTGACCCCCGGGGAGTACGGGGTCGTCGTGAGCGGCGCGTAGCCGAACCAGCCACCGTTTGGCGCGACGCGGAAGAGGATCGGCAGCGAGATGAAGATTCCGCCGAGGAGGAACACCCAATAGCTGAAGGCGTTGAGGCGGGGGAAGGCGACATCGCGGGCGCCGATCTGCAGCGGGATCAGCAGATTGAAGAATGCCGCCGACAACGGCATGACCGCGAGGAAGATCATGGTCGTGCCGTGCATCGTGAAGATCTGGTTGTACGTCTCCGCCGACAGGAACGTCTGATTCGGTGCGTGCAGCTGCCACCGGATCATCTCGGCTTCGGCGCCCCCCCAGAGCATGAAGAACAGCGCGCTGACGAGGTACAGGATCGCGATGCGCTTGTGGTCGGTCGTGCCAAGCCAGCCGCTGATCCAGCCTCCTTCGGCGTACTCGGCGGCGGCGTAGGGCGCGGGGACTGCGAGAGTGGCCATGGGCGGGGTGGCTCCTATCTCAGCTGCTGCAGGTAAGCGACGATGTCGGCGATTTGCTGGTCGGTCAGCCCCGCCGCGGCGGGGACTCGCGAATGCGTGATCGGGTCGACCTGATTCGCGCCCAGCGTCGGCATGATGACGCCCGGCTTCATGAGCCGCGCATTCTTGATCCAGAGCCGTAGGTGCGTCGTGTCGTTCGGATACCGCCCGGCGCCGATCGTATAGCGCGACGCGATGTGCGTCAGGTCGGGACCAATGATGCCGACCGACATCGGGTTGCCCCGCACCATGTGGCATCCGATGCACGCGCTCGACGAGTACAGCTTGCGTCCGCGCGCCGCGTCGCCGGCGACGCCGGAGGCGAAGCTCAGATTCGCGGGAGCGGGGGTGGCGGGAATCACGTATTCCGGCAGCTTCGCCGCCGGAAAGCGGTATCCACCGGTGTCCGTCGCCAGCGCGGTCGTGCTATCGGGGTGCGATGGGTGCGCCTGATGGGCGGCCCACTGCTCGAAGTCGCTGGGCGCCACCGTGAACACGCGGAAATGCATGACGCCATGGCTCGTGCCGCAGTACTCCGCGCACTCCCCGTTCCACGCGTTCGGCGCCATCCCCGAGTCCGGAGTGAACCAGAGATAATTCGTGTGGTTGGTGATCAGGTCGCGCTTGCCGCCGAGCTCCGGAATCCAGAAGCTGTGCAGCACGTCCTTCGACCGCAGAACGAAATTGACCGGGCGGCCGAGCGGCAGGTACAGCTCGTTGGCCGTGGTGACGTGATACTGCGGGTACTGGAACTCCCACCACCATTGGTGCCCGTAGACGTCCACCTCGAGCGCGTTCGCGGGCGCCTTGCGCTGCGTCTCGAAGATCGTGCGGATCGTCGGCACCGCGATGAAGAAGAGCACGATGATCGGGATACCGGTCCACAGGATCTCGAGCGTCGTATTCCCGTGTACCGGCTCCGGGCTCGGTTGGCCGGGGCGCTCCCGAAACCGGATCAGCGTGTAGAGCAGGAGCGCTTCGACGACGATGAAAACCACCGTCCCGAGATTGAGCTCGATCCGCCACAGATGGTCGATCGCCCGCCCGAACTCGCTATGCGGAGTCAGGGTGGAGTTCGGGTAGTAGTCGGTACAACCGGCGAGTGGGAGAAGCAGCGCGGCCGCCGCAGCGGTCCGGCGCACGATGGCAGGGATGGGGAGCCGTTTCAGTCGGTGTGCGTCGGGCATGGGCTCGGGTTGAGATCCAGCTGAACAAGGCGCAGCCCCTAACGTAACGACTTCAGCGTACGCGCTCCAGCCGCGCGCTCGGGCGAGGCTCGCTTCCCGCCCTAACGCGGAGCGGGGAATCCATTTCGACGAGCGCGGCAGTGAAACCCGTCCGGCTGGCCAGAAGCGCGGCACCGATCCCATAGGCGT
The DNA here is from genome assembly GCA_003141205.1 of Gemmatimonadota bacterium. GTDB lineage: Bacteria > Gemmatimonadota > Gemmatimonadetes > Gemmatimonadales > Gemmatimonadaceae > FEN-1251. The sequence goes on along the minus strand of PLLD01000102.1, from coordinate 3,233 downwards.
CCACCGGAGCCCCTTCCTCCTCGAATTGGCGGATCCGCTCGATCGTCACCCCACTCGATGCCAGGATCTTCGCATCCCCCAACCCCTCGGCGTCCAGGGCGTTGCGCACGTTCCACACGAGCTGGGGATTCACCCCGGTCGGCGGGAAGGCGCCCATCGTCGGAATGATCGACGCGTCGACGAGGTTCTCCGACGTCGCGAGCTGTACCCCCCAGAGCCGGTCGTCCAGCGCGCGTGCAACGTCCAGCGCCGTATGGACCGCGTCGTTCTCATAGTCCACGGGAACGACAACCTGCACCTCCGGGCCCAGGTGCGCCGCAAAGGCCTCGGCCGCCGCCAGGGTCTCGCCGCCATACAGGGCGATGAGAGCATGCGGCATCAGGGCCAGCTGCGGCACGAGGGGGGACACCTTGACTCCCGGAACGTTGACCGGCGGATCGGCCGAGATCGTGAGGGCGCCCCCGATCTGCGCCGCGAGCGCGTCCCCGGAGGCCAACAGCCAATGATCGTGCCGCGCCGGAAAGGCCATGATCAGCTTGGGACGCGCCGCCTCGACGAAGGCGCGCGCGTTCGTGCTGACCCGCGTGCGCCGGGCAAGAGTGCCCAGGAGAAGGGGCTCGAGGTGCGCAAACATCTGATAGGGGCCCCGCACCGTCATGACGGTCTCGCCCGCATCGGCGCGATCCCCGTCGGACAGCGCCGATACATCGAGCTCGGCCCAATCTTCGGCGCATAGCCTCAGAAGGGCGATCGACTCGTCGGTGCCCCCCATGATACAGCCGCGCTCGGCCGAGATCTGGAGGGTTACGCGGGGGGAGCGCTCGGTAGCGAGGAGTATCTCACGGACGCGGGCGGCCGACCGGTCGATGGATCCGCCCTGCCGGAAGCGGTCGACCGGAAGGTTGAACCATGCCGGGTCCACCCGCTTCCGTCGTCGCGGAGGCATGTCCGAATATAAATTGCGGGCGATGACCACAGCCGCGACGTCCCACGCTGGTTCGCACGAAACTCCCGACCGGCCAGAGACTTACGACCCCGCCGCGGTCGAGGCCAAGTGGCAGGCCCGGTGGCGGGAGCGGGCCACCAACGCGACCGACCTCGCGGGGGGGCCGAACCCGTTTTACGCCCTCATGATGTTCCCGTACCCCTCCGCGGAGGGGTTGCACGTCGGGAATCTGTTCGCATTCACCGGGAACGACATCCTGGCCCGTTTCCGCCGGATGCGGGGGGCGACCGTCTTCGAGCCCCTTGGCTTCGACGCGTTCGGCATCCATTCCGAGAATTACGCGCTGAAGGTCGGGATCCATCCGGCCGAGCTCATCCCGCGAAACATCGCGAATTTCCGGCGGCAGCTCGAGCGGGCCGGGCTCATGATCGATTGGCGGTATTCCGTCGACACGACCGACCCGCACTACTATCGATGGACGCAATGGATCTTCCTCCAGCTGTATAAGCTGGGGCTCGCGAAGAAGCGGAAGGCTCCGGTGAACTGGTGTCCCTTCGACAAGACCGTGCTCGCCAACGAGCAGGTCATCGCCGGTGCGTGCGAGCGGTGCGGCACCAAGGTGGAACAGCGCTTCCTCGAGCAGTGGTTTTTCTCGATCTCGACCTTCGCCCCCCGTCTGCTCGCCAATCTCGATCGGCTGGATTGGTCCGAGACGACGAAGACCGCGCAGCGGAACTGGATCGGGCGCAGCGAAGGGGCACGCATCCTTTTCGAGGCCGCGGGCTCGGACATCCCCGTGTTCACGACGCGACCGGACACCGTTTTCGGGGCGACCTTTCTCGTCCTGGCGCCGGAGCACCCGCTCGTCGACGCGGTGACGACCGACGCGCAGCGGGCGGCGGTGGATGCGTATCGGCGCCGGACGGTCGAACAGGACATGGTGAGCCGCCAGCTGGTCGACAAGGACAAGACGGGGGCGTTCACCGGGGGCTTGGCGGTCAATCCGGCGACCGGGGAGCGGATCCCGATCTGGATCGCGGACTACGTCCTCATGTCCTACGGGTACGGCGCGATCATGGGGGTCCCCGCGCACGATGAGCGCGATCTCGCCTTCGCGGAGACGCATGGTCTGCCCGTCGTACCCGTCATCGACACCGACGGGCGCCTCATCGGCTCCGGAGAGTTCACCGGCGCGGCCGTGGCGGACGGAGCGACCCGCATCGTGGCGTGGCTGACGGAGCGCGGGCGGGGGCAATTGGAGGAGCGGTACCGGCTGCACGACTGGTGCATCTCGCGGCAGCGGTATTGGGGGCCCCCGATCCCGATCATCTATTGCGACGCGTGCGGCACGGTGCCAGTCCCGGAGAGCGATCTGCCCGTGACGCTGCCGCACCTGGAAGACATCCGCCCCGACGACTCGGGGGTCTCGCCCCTGGCGCGCGATGAAGCGTGGTATCGGGTCGCGTGTCCGGCGTGCGGGGGGGCCGCGCGGCGCGAGACCGATGTGTCGGACACCTTCCTCGACAGCGCGTGGTACTTCCTGCGCTACCCGAGCGCGGAACGCGACGACGTTCCGTTCGACGCGGAGCTGACCCGGAAATGGCTGCCGGTGCACTCCTACATCGGCGGGAACGAGCACGCCGTCCTGCATCTCCTGTATGCGCGATTCATCACGATGGTCCTGCATGACGCGGGACACATCGCATTCGAAGAGCCCTTCACGCGCTTTCGCGCGCACGGGCACATCGTGCGCGACGGCGCCAAGATGTCGAAGAGCCGCGGCAACGTCGTCAATCCGGACCAGTATTTCGGCACATGGGGGGCGGACGCGTTCCGGACCTATCTCATGTTTCTGGGGCCCTACGAGCAGGGAGGGGACTTCCGGGACAACGGGATCGCGGGGGCGCGCCGGTTCCTCGAGCGCGTGTGGACGTCGGTGGCCGAGTGCAGGACGAGCGGCGCGCCGGATCCGATCGTGCTGCGCGCGCTGCACCGGATGGTGCGCAAGGTCACGGACGATCTGCCGCGCCTGTCGTACAACACCGCGATCGCAGCGATGATGGAGTATCTGAACGTGCTCCGCACGGGGGAGCGAACCCCGCATCGCGAGGAGACGGAGCCGCTCATTCGGCTCATCGCCCCCGTGGCGCCGCACGTCGCGGAGGAGCTCTGGGAGCGGATCGGCGGCACGGGCAGCGTGTTCGATGCGGGGTGGCCGACGTACGATGTGGCGCTCGCCACCGACGCGATGGTGACGATCGCGATCCAGGTCAACGGCAAGCTGCGC
>PLLD01000048.1 GCA_003141205.1 Gemmatimonadota bacterium | reverse complement strand
TCCCCCGGCTCCAGCGCGTCGACCGCGCACTCCGTGACGGGATTGCCACTCGTCGCGGGGTGCGCGGTCGACGCGCTGGAGCCGGGGGACGTGGCCTATCCGGCGATGCTGGCCGCCATCGATGCCGCCACGCGTAGCGTGGCGCTCGGAACGTACATATTCGATCGCGGCGGCGTCGGCACCCAGTTCGTCGATGCACTCGCGCGCGCCGTCGCGCGGGGCGTGCAGGTGCGCGTCCTGATCGATGGCGTCGGTGCGCGGTACAGCCATCCGCCGATCGTACGCGCCCTCAAGGCGCGTCAGGTGCCGGTTGCACAATTCCTTCCGCTGCGCATCCCGCTCCCGAATCCCTACTTTAATCTACGTAACCATCGCAAGCTGCTCGTGGTCGATGGCACCGTCGCCTTTTGTGGTGGGCTCAACATTCGCGACGCGTGCGTGCTCGCGAACCGCCGGCCCGATGCCACCCGGGACGTGCATTTCCGTTTGCGGGGGCCCGTCGTCCGGCACCTCATGAGCGTATTCGCGTTCGACTGGCACTTTATGACGAAGGAGGCGCTCGACGGCGAGGTTTGGTGGCCGACCCTCGGCCCCGCCGGCGCGATCGCCGCGCGCGGCATTCCGGACGGGCCGGACGGTGACTTCGAGACGCTGCTGATGACGATTCTCGGCGCCGTGATGCAGGCCACCCGGTCGATTCGGCTGTGCACCCCGTATTTCCTGCCCGACCCGCCCCTCATCGATGCGTTGCGTGTGGCCGCCCTGCGGGGCGTGCGCGTGGAGATCATCCTCCCGGAGCACGGCAATCTGCGCCTCGTGCAGTGGGCCGCGACCGCGCAATTGCGCCAGGTGATGGCGTGGGGCTGCCGAGTGTTCGTGACGCGACGCCCCTTCGACCACTCGAAGATCCTCGTCGTCGACGGCGCCTGGTCGCTCATCGGGTCCGGGAACTGGGATCCGCGCAGCCTTCGGCTCAATTTCGAGTACGACGTCGAGTGCTATTCGGCCGAGCTGGGGGCGCGGCTCGAGAGCCTGCTCGATACGCGCATCGCAAATGGCCGGGCGCTCCCGCTCGAGGAGATCGAGGGACGATCGCTGCCGCGCCGCCTCCGCGACGGCGTCGCCTGGTTGGCGCAGCCGTACCTCTAGGGCGCGTCGAAGACGCGAGCGCGGGCGCGGGCGCTTACTATTTCGCGGGCGCGATGGTCGATGCGATCCGCATGAACGTGTCGAAGTGGCGCGCGTGCCCATCGTTCGCGGTCGCGTCGAAGCTCGCCCAGCAATACACGCGGTGCGTCGGCGTGGGCGCGTTGAAAACCAGCAGCTGGTAGTTACCCTCGCTCGTGCTCGGCACCTCGATCACGAATAGATTGGCGTCATCCTCGACGATGCGGGCGGATGGATAATTTTCGGTCATTACTTCCTTATCCCGGCGCCAGTCCCCGCTCGTGAGCGTATTTGCGAGAGTCGCGGTACTGTGCTCGGGGCCCTTGGCGACGTACCGGGCGAAGGTCGGTCGCCACCCGACCGGCAAGGTCATCTTGCAGGATCCGTCCTTGTCGGTCATCAGGGTCTGCGCGGCAAGGGGGGGTCCTACGAACAGAGAGATCGCGATCGCGATCCCGGCGGCGGTGCGTGCGGGCATGACGGCTCTCCAGATCAACCGTTGGCATCGTGGGGCGCGCGGCCGCGGGATACCCGGCGCGCGCTCTCAGTCCGACGCGTACGGGGCGCGTTCTGTAACGTTCGGGGGGTGGTTCGCCGTGCAGCTCCTCCCGCCGGCCCGCGCTACGGATGCCGCGGTCCACTCCCGGTGATCGACACGTCGAAGTACGCCTCGATCGCCCAGCGCACCACGCGATCGCGCATGATCGATCGCCACCACGTGCTCAGCTCCTGCAACGCTCCGTCGTCGAAAATGCCCTTGAGGGCGACGAGCATCCCCTCCGGGGTCTCGCCGCGATGATGCGCATTGGCCGCGAGAGCGCGCACGGCGCTGCGCAGCTCGGGGGCGGCGTAGTCCCGGTTCGCGTGCGCGCGCTGCAGCTCATCGCGCAGCGCAGTGTGGTCGCGGTGGCGCGCGATATCCGCGCTTCCATCGTCCATGGCCATCAGGAATCCATTGATGTGTACCGCGGAGGGCGCGGTGTCGCGCAAATTACCCGCCATGCGAGCAGCCGCAAGACTTGAGCCCGGCGCATGCGGGACAGCGTGACGGCGGCACCTTCAGGACAAGGAGACCAGAGATGAAAATCGGAATAATCGGATCGGGGGGCGTTGCACGGACGCTCGGCAGCGGCTTCGCGAAGCATGGCCACGCTGTCATGCTGGGGACGCGCGACGCCGCCAAGCTCGCGGAGTGGGCCGCGCAGAATCCTGGCGCACAGGTCGACACGGTGGCCGCGGCGGCGCGGTTTGGCGAGGTGATCGTGTTGGCCGTCAAGGGAACGGCGGCCACGACGGCATTGCGGGCCGCCGGCGTGCCGAACCTGGCCGGGAAAACGGTGATCGACGTGACCAATCCGATCTCCGACACGCCGCCCGTCAACGGGGTACTCGCATACTTCACCACGCTGGATGAGTCGCTGATGGAGCGCTTGCAGCGGGACCTCCCGTCCACGCACTTCGTGAAGGCCTTCAATTCGGTTGGCGAGAAGTGCATGGTCAATCCCGCCTTCGCCGGAGGCCGCCCGACGATGTTCATCTGCGGCAACGACCACACCGCCAAGAAGACGGTGACCACGATCCTCGACCAGTTCGGCTGGGACATCGCCGACATGGGCCGGGTCGAAGCGGCCCGGGCGATCGAGCCGCTCTGTATGTTGTGGTGCATCCCCGGCTTTCTGCGCAAGGATTGGGTGCACGCCTTCAAACTCCTGTCGTAAAGCCCGAGGAATGCTTCGTATGGTCACGTCACCGTTGCGCCCCTGTCTGGCCTCCCTCTGTCTCGCGTCGGTTGCCGGACCCGCGACCCCCGCGTGCGCCCGCGCGCAGGACCAGTCGGTCACCACCTATCATGGCGATGCGAGTCGCAGCGGCCACTACATCGTGCCCGGCCTCACCTGGGAGCGGGCCCGCGCCATGCATCACGACGCCGCCTTTCAGGGCGTTGTCTCGGGGCATGTATACGCCCAGCCGCTGTACTGGCATCCGTCCGGCTCCGATCCGGGGCTCCTGATCGTCGCGACAGAGAATAACGACGTGTACGCCCTCAACGCGGAGACGGGAGCGGAGGTCTGGAAGCGATCGCTCGGCACTCCGGTGCTGCGCGTGACGCTCCCCTGCGGAAACGTCGATCCCGTGGGTATCACCGGAACGCCGGCAATCGATGCCACGACTCAGGCGATGTATCTCGATGCCGTCGTGGCCGGGTCGGCGTCCCCCGATCCCCAACATCTCATTTACGCGTTGTCGTTGCGGGATGGCTCCGTCCTGCCCGGCTGGCCCGTCAACGTCGTAGACGCG
>PLLD01000285.1 GCA_003141205.1 Gemmatimonadota bacterium | reverse complement strand
GACGCGATGATCGCGATTCGCGGGGAGATTCGCGAAATCGAGGAGGGGCGGGCGGACCGGGCGGACAACGTGCTCAAGCGGGCGCCGCACACGCTGGCGCAGGTGGTGTCGGATGGCTGGAATCGTCCGTACACGCGCGAGCAGGCGGCGTTTCCGGCGCCGTGGACGCGGGCGCACAAGTTCTGGCCGGCGGTCGCACGGGTCGAAGGGGCGTACGGGGACCGGACGCTCGTGTGCAGCTGCCCGCCGATCGAGGCGTATGCGGAGGTCTAGAGCGGCGCCGACTGGCGCCGTTCGATCAGAAATCGACGCATCGCCGGGTCGGTCGCTAGCCCGATAGCGCGCGCGTACGCGGCACCAGCGGCCGGCGTATCACCGATCCGAGCGCACAGCTCCGCCCGCGCGGCCCAGTACGGCTGATACGTCTCGAGGCGCCGGTCATCCCGCACGGCATCGAGCGCGGCGAGACCGGCCGCTGGTCCGTCGACTGACGCGACCGCGACCGCGCGATTGGTCGCAACGACGACGGATTGGGTGATCGCGAGGAGCGCGTCGTACAGGGTGACGATGGCAGGCCAGTCGGTCGTGCCTGTCCGTCGTCGCGCCGCGTGCACGGATTGGATCGCGGCCTCCAGCTGGAATCGCCCCATCCGACCCCGGCGGGCCGCCCGTGCGAGCAGCTCCTCAGCCTCATCTATCATGACGCCGTCCCATTCTGCGGTCTCCTGATCGGCCAGTGGCACGTAGTCGCCGGCGTCCGAGCGGCGCGTGGTGCGCCGAGAATCGGCGTATAACATGAGGGCGAGGAGGCCGAGCGGCTCCGGCTCGCGCTCGGACAGGGCGACGACGAGGCGGCCGAGGCGGATCGCTTCTTCGGAGAGCCCGCGTTCGTGGCCGCTCAAGCCGGCCGGGTCGCCCCAGCCATCGGCGTAGGCGACGTAGATCGCGTCGAGCACGGCCTCGAGGCGGTCCGGAAGGTCGAGTGCGTCAGGGACGTGCATCGAAATCCCCGCGTCGCGAATCTTGCGCTTCGCCCGCACCAACCGCTGTGCCATAGCCGCCGGAGATTGGACGAACGCCGCGGCGATACGTTCTGCGTCGAATCCGAGTACCGCCTGGAGTATCAAGGGCGAACGTGCCGCCGGGTCGATCGCCGGATGCGTGCAGGCGAACATCAACGCCAGTCGTTCGTCGGGGATCTCCGAGGAGCCGTCGACCTGCGCAAACGCCGGCTCGATCTGCTGCGCCAGCTCGGCGGCCGCGGACTCCGTAATGCGCTGGTGTCGCTCGGCGTCAATCAAGCGGCGCCGCGCGGTGGTCAGGAGCCACGCGTCGGGGGACCGTGGCACACCGGTCTTCGGCCAGTGGGCGAGCGCGGCCGCGAACGCATCGGCAAGTGCGTCCTCGGCTGCCGCCACGTCTCCCGATCGCATCGCAAGGAGGGCGAGCAGCTTCCCGTAGCTCTCCCGCGCGGCGCACTCGGCGGCACGCCACGCGGGAGGATGCTCGGTGTTCTCGTGCGTCACCCCGGCACGGGCATGATCGGCCGGATCTCGACCGACCCGGTCTCGGTGGCGGGACAACGCCGCGCCCATTGGAGGGCGGCATCGAGGTCCGGCACGTCGATGAGATAGAAGCCCCCCAACTGCTCCTTCGTCTCGGCGAACGGTCCATCCCGCACCTGCGCTTTGGCCCCCGCGCCGCGCACGGTCGTCCCTGTCGTGGTCCCCTGCAGGGCCTCTCCGCCGACATAGGCTCCGGCCTGGCGCAGCGCCGCCGTGTAGGCGCCATAGGCGGCGAACATTTTGTTCATCGCATCGGGCGCCATGTTGGCCATACTCTTTTCATTATCGTAGATCAGCAACGCGTACTTCATGACCGGTCTCCTGACTTCAAGGTGAAGGTGTCCGTGGCACACCAGGCTGTCGAGTCATTCCATAGTGTGCCCGTTGATGACGGGTCAGGCGACCTGAAATCGACATTGGTGGAAAAAGCGTCAAGTCAGCGCTATTTGACGTCCGAAATCTCGGATTTACGAGACTGTTAATCGCGCCGCACTACTACCGCGCCTTAGACGTTGGCCAACGTGCCAAGCTTGATCACGGTATTCCAGTTCCGCCCCGTGCCGCGGGTGCCCAGCTTCCTTTCGATGAGAACGTTCGTGAGGCGCGAGCGGCCGATCCCCGCGGAGTAGACGATATATAGTTGCCGGCCGTCGGCCCGAACGATCTCGGGACCCTTGATGGCCTGCTGCAGCACCTCGACAGCTTTCCGGTCCGGCGCATCCTTCAGGGCCATGACGACGAGATGGCTGGGGTCGTCCTGGGCTTCGGTGGGGAAGGGATTGCGGGCGATGATGTTGTTCCATTCCGTCGCGGTGCGGACGAAGAAATCCGTCTGCAGATCCAGACGCTTGGCCAACTCCGCTTCCAGCAGGCGCTCGAGAAAGGCGCTCGTCCGCTTGTCGCTCCGGAACAGGAGATTACCACTCTGGAGCAGCGAGCGGGCGTCGGCAAAGCCGAGCGCGCCGAGCAGATCGCGTAGATCCGACATGGCGACGGGCGCATGGCCGGCAACATTGACGGCACGGAGCAGCGCGATGTGCACCGGCATGGTGGGTCGGGTGAAGAGATGGTCTGAGTCGGAGCCACGGCTGCCGACAAATACTCTGTCGCGCGATGGCTGAGCGCCAGATCTCGCGCCGGGTCCTCCATAAAGGCCACCGTCCCCAAGCGCGTGTGCTCGGGGGCGGTGTATGTCAGCCGATGAACGTGGTCTGAGCGTACATGAGTGCGTATCCCCTAGAAGGTGAGTAAGCGCCGCGGTGCGGCTGCTCGTGTCTCCTCTACGTCACAGGTCCCGTGCCGGATCTCTCCTTGCTTTTGCGCGCTCATCCGACGTAGCTTCCCCCGCCCGATGACCCGTCAGCTTCCCGCGATCCCATCCTGCTGCCACAGCGCGCTCTGTTGCGCGCCGTGTTGTTGCGCTTGTCCCAATCGGGGCGGGTGCGGCATCGGCGTGGATATGGGTCCCGCGGGACCGGAGCAGGCACTGACGTAAGCCGCTCGCACGAACACGACGATCGCATGCCCGCCCCGCGCACCTGCCGGGGCGGGTTTTTTTTGTGCCCTCCTTCGACCCCACCCGATGTCCACACACGCTCACACCAACGGAACCGACACCCCCTCCATTCGCCACGCGCCCGACGCGGGCGCCGTCGTCTGGTTCACCGGCCTGTCCGGGGCTGGGAAATCGACGATCGCCACCGCGGTCGCGGCTCGGCTGCGCGCGCGCGACTTTCGGGTGGAGATTCTGGATGGCGACGAGATCCGGACCAACTTGTCGGCCGGCCTCGGGTTCTCGAAGGCGGACCGAGACACGAACGTGCAGCGGGTCGGCTATGTCGCGGCGCTCCTTGCCGCGCACGGCGTCATCGTGCTCGCCGCCCTGGTCTCGCCGTACCGCGATGCGCGCGACGCGGTCCGGACGGCGGTCACGCGGCGGAGCGCGCACTTTGTCGAAATCTTCGTCGACGCTCACATCGCGCTCTGCGCGGAGCGCGATGTAAAGGGGCTATACGCCCGCGCGCTCGCGGGAGAGATCCCGCATTTCACAGGCGTATCGGACCCGTACGAGCCACCCGTCCGGGCGGAGCTTACGATCGCCACGGGTGCCGAGCCCGTCGAGGCGAGCGCTACGCGCGTCCTCCATCACCTCGTCAGGTTGGGGTTCCCCCTTGGCGATCCCGCCTACGCCGATGCTGTCCGCGGATGACGCCCGGCGTGCCGCGGCCTCGCTGCGCGGAGCGCCGGCCGACGCCGTGCTCGCATGGGCCGTTGCGACGTTTCCGGGGCGCGTGGCGCTATCGCTCAGCTTCGGCGGTCCCGGGGTCGTGCTCGCTCACATGCTGAGCGCCATCGACCGCACCGTTCCGGTGCTGTTCATCGATACGGGGATGCTCTTTCCGGAGACGCTGTCTTTCAAGGACGCGTTCGTCGCGCGCTACGGCCTAAATGTTGTGACGCTTCGGCCGGCATCGGATCCCGGTCCGCTGTATACCACGGCCCCGGACGCCTGTTGCGGCATCCGAAAGGTCGAGCCGATGCAGCGCGTGCTGCCCCTGTACGCCGCGTGGGTGAGCGCGCTCCGGCGCGACCAATCGAGTGCGCGGAGCGAGACCGATGTCATCGAATATCACGGGGGAGGGGACCGCCCCGTCATCAAGGTTCACCCGCTTGCGTATTGGTCGCGCTCCGATGTCTGGCGCTACATGAGCGAGAATCAGATCCCGCACCACCCGCTCCTCGATCAAGGCTACTCGAGCCTCGGATGCTGGCCCTGCACGCGCCCTTCCGCGGACGCCTCCGACGAAAGAGCGGGGCGCTGGGCCGGCACGGCCAAGACGGAATGCGGACTCCACACCTTCACGACACGAGTCCGGGCTCGCCCCGGCGGAGAGACGACATGATCGCCCCCCATGGTGGCACGCTGGTGAACCGCATCCTGACAGGGTCGGCGGCGGAGGCCGCGCGCCGGCGCGCGGGTGCGCTCTCATCGGTGACACTGAACCCGGTCGCGCTCGCGGATCTCGAGCTCATCGCCACGGGGGCGTATAGCCCCCTCACTGGCTTCATGGGCTCCGCCGATTACGACAGCGTGGTGGCGGAGATGCGCCTTGCCAACGGCCTTCCGTGGTCCCTTCCCATCACGCTCCGCATTCCGTCCGACACCGAGCTCGGGCCAGGCACGACGGATGAGCTCGCGCTCCACGATGCCCATGGCGTGCTGCGCGGCCTGATCGAGGTGCGCGGGATCTACACGCGCTGCACCGATGTCGAGGCGCGCGCCGTGTACGGAACGGATACCGACGCGCATCCGGGCGTGGCCCGGTTGTATCAGGAGAGCGATCTTCTGGTGGCGGGGGACATCTGGCTCCTCGAGCGACAGGTCCCTCCCTTCCCGGATCTCGCACTCGACCCGGCCGACACGCGAGCGGCGTTCGAGCGGTTGGGATGGCGCACGATCGTCGGATTTCAGACGCGCAACCCCGTTCACCGCGCCCACGAATACATCCAGAAGGCGGCTCTCGAAACCGTCGACGGGCTGCTGCTGCATCCCCTGGTCGGGGCGACGAAGGGGGACGACGTCCCGGCGGATGTCCGTGTGCGGAGCTACCAGGCGCTGCTCGAAGGCTATTACCCCTCCGATCGCGTGCTCCTCGCGGCGTTCCCTGCGGCCATGCGCTACGCGGGGCCGCGCGAGGCGGTCTTCCACGCCCTGGTGCGCAAGAATTACGGCTGCACGCACTTCATCGTCGGCCGGGATCACGCGGGGGTCGGGAGCTATTACGGCCCGACCGACGCGCAGCAGATCTTCGATCGGTTCACGCCGGAGGAGCTCGGTGTGCATCCGATCCGGTTCGAGCACACCTTCTTCTGCCGCAGCTGCGGCAACATGGCGTCGCCGAAGACGTGTCCGCATGGCGCGGATACGCGGCTGACGCTTTCGGGGACCCGTGTGCGAGAACTGCTGCGCGCCGGTGAGCTCCCCCCGCCGGAATTCACACGCCCCGAGGTCGCCGCGATCCTGGCCGAGGGCTACAACACCGTACGTGTAGTATGACGAAGGAGACGGCGACCCAGCGGGTCGAGCGCATCAAGCGGGAGCGACCGTCCTGGTCGATTCTCGAGGACATCCGGCGGTATGCGCGCGAGGGCTTCGACTCGATCCCCGAGGATGACCTGAACGTCCGCTTCCGCGCGTGGGGGTTGTATACGCAGGGCGACGGCGCGGGGGTCCGGGGGGATGCGGTGCGCTATTTCATGCTCCGCGTGCGGACCCCGAACGGAGCGCTGACGGCGGCGATGGTCCGCGCGGTCGCGGACATCTCGGAGCGGTACGCGCGTGGCACGCTCGACATCACGAACCGGCAGAACTTCCAATTACACTGGTTGCGCATCGAGGACATCCCGACGATTTGGGAAACCCTGGACGCGGTCGGCTGGACGAGCATGGGATCCTGCGGTGACAATACGCGCACGGTGACGGGGTGCCCGCTTGCGGGGGTCGACGCCGACGAGATCGTCGATGCCTCCCCCGTCGCGGTCGCCGTCGATCGCCATCTCAATGGCAATCCACTGTACGCGAACTTCCCCCGGAAATTCAAGATCTCCGTGACTGGCTGCGCGCACTGGTGCACGTATCCCGAGATCAACGACATCGGCCTTACGGCGGTCCGGCGGGGGGACGAGATCGGATTCTCCCTCCGCGTGGGAGGGGGACTGTCGACGCGGCCGCACCTGGCCGAGCGTCTCGACGCCTTCGTGCGGTGGGACCAGGTCCCGGCGGTCGTCGACGCCGTTGCGGCCATCTTCCGCGACAGCGACGAGCTGCGCGTGAATCGCGCGAAGGCGCGGATGAAGTACCTCTTTCTGACGCACGGCTGGACCGCGGCCGCCTTCCTCCGCGGGATCGAGGAGCGCATCGGTCACCCGCTCGATGCCAGCGTGCCGGATCGCCCGCCGGACGGCGCGTTCCGGGATCACGTGGGCATACATGCGCAGAAGCAGTCTGGTCTGTCCTACGCGGGGTTTTCCGTGGCGACCGGACGGATAGCCCCGAGCCAGCTGCGGGGGATCGCGGACCTCGCGGAGGAGTTCGGCGACGGGACGCTCCGCACGACGGTCATGCAGAACATCGTCGTGCTGGGTATCGGGGACGATCGCCGCGACCAGTTCGTGCGGGCCGCGCACCGTGTGGGGATTCCGCTGGAGGGGTCGTCCTTCCGGCGGGGGGTGATCTCGTGCACCGGCTCCGAGTTCTGCAAGCTCGCGATCGTCGAGACGAAGGCGTTTGGCCTCGGGGTGATCGCTGAGCTGGAGCGCCGGCTGCCGGAGTTTCAGCAGCATGTGAAGGTGTATGTCACAGGGTGCCCGAATGCCTGTGGGCAGCATTCGATCGCGGATGTCGGACTGCAGGGGGTGCAGGTCGACGCGGACGGCACGCACGTCGATGGATTCGACGTATTCGTCGGGGGCGGGTTGGGGGACGCTCCGGGGTTTGCGCGGCGCCTGGGCTTTCGCGCCGCTGCGACGCGGATTCCCGACGCGCTCGAGAATCTCTTGCGGTCGTACCTGGCGAGCCGGGACGAAGGGGAGACCTTTCGCTCCTGGGTCGCGCGCGTCGGAGACGCGCATGTCGCGGCCACCCTGGCGGCCGCGGTGCCTCCCGTGGGTGGTTGAGGGCGGGGGCGCGCATGTAAGTTGCAGGCGTGCGACGCGCGGCCGGTTGCGCGGATCTGCGGAACACGGGCCATTCACGGAGCTGCCGAATGACGACGCGACATCCCGTCCCCCCGTTCGATCACGCGACCGCGGTCAAGAAGGTGCGGCTGGCGGAGGATGCCTGGAACTCGCGCGATCCGGAGCGGGTGTCGCTGGCCTATACCGAGGATAGCTGGTGGCGGAATCGCTCCGAGTTCGTGCAGGGGCGCTCGGCGATCGTCGCGTTTCTCACTCGGAAGTGGGCGACGGAGCTGGACTATCGGCTGATCAAGGAGCTCTGGGCGTTCGAGGGGAATCACATCTCGGTGCGCTTTCAGTACGAGTGGCACGATGCGGCGGGGGCATGGTATCGCGCGTACGGGAACGAGCAGTGGGAATTCGACGACCACGGTCTCATGCGCCGGCGCGAAGCGAGCATCAACGATGCGCCGATCCGGGAAAACGAGCGCCGGTTTCACTGGGACGCGCCGGGCTCTCGTCCGGCGGCACACGCCGGGCTACGCGAGCTCGGATTGTAAGTGATGGCTATCAGGCGTGGCGCGCAGGGCCATGTCCTCCCGGTGGTCGTCGCGATGAGTGTCCTGGGTTGCGGTCACGCGCCGGCGCCGGCGCCGGCGCCGGCGGCGGCGCCAGCGCCCACGGCGTCCGCAGCGATCGATGGGCGGATGGGACTCCTGCGCGACGCGCAGCTTGCGGCGGCGCTCGATGCCATCTCGGTCGAGCGGATCCGGGCCGACGATTCGACGCTTGCGGCGTTCGGGACACGGCACGCCATGGGGGACACTCTCTCAGACAGCCGGGGGGTCGGTGCGGCGCGCCGCTGGATCTACCGGACCCTCTCCGGTTACTCGCGCGACTGTGGTGGGTGTTTGCGCGTCGAATACGATTCCGCGCAGATGGTGATCGAGCGCGATGCGCAGAAACCTCTCGTGAACATCGTCAACGTGTTGGCGTGGCTGCCGGGACGCGATACGACGCGCATCGTCGTGATGGGTGGGCACTATGACTCGTGCCGGTGCAGCCTCGACCCGTTCGATGCGGTGGGGGATGCACCCGGGGCGGATGACAACGGATCCGGGAGCTCGGCGGTGCTCGAGCTGGCCCGGGTGTTCGCGCACCGATACCCCAAAGGGCTCGACGCGACGGTCGTATTCGCGCTGTATTCCGGCGAGGAGGAGGGGTTGTACGGCTCGACCCATCTTGCCGCGCGTGTGCACGCCCAGGGGTATCGCGTGGTGGCGGGGCTGGCCGATGACATGGTGGGGAACGTGACGGCCGAGGATGGGCGAGTGGATTCGACGACCGTTCGGCTGTATGGAGCGGATCCGGATAACGGCGGGAGCCGAGAGCTGGAGCGGTATGCATGGGCGGTGGGGCTGGTGTACGAGCCGGCTCTTCACGTGCTGCCGGTGTTTCGGATGGACCGGATCCATCGTGGAAGCGACCACATCCCCTTCGTGCAGGCGGGGGATCCGGGGTTGCGTTTCACGGAGCGCCTGGAGAACTACACGCGGCAGCACCGCCCGGAAGACAATTTCGCGCACGTCGATTTCGGATACATCGCGCGGATCGCTCGGCTCAATGCCGCCACCGTGGGATCGCTCGCGCTGGCGCCTGCCACGCCCTATGGCGTCGGCGCGACGCGGGACGTGCCCTCGGGCGGGCAGGATTGGGCGCTCGCGTGGCACGCGGTGCCCGGGGCGGCGCGCTACGAGGTGTTGGTGCGGCGGACGACATCACCGACCTACGAGCGCGTCTTCGACGTCGGCGCGGACACGACGTACTTGCTGCGCGAGCAGTTGGATGACGAGTGGGCGGCGGTGCGATCAGTCGGTGCGGGCGGCGCCCGGTCGCTGGCCGTTGACCTCCCGCAGCCGGCGGCGGTCACGCATTAGGCACACCGTGCCTCCCCATGCACTGAAGAGTGCATGGGGAGGAGGGGCAGCTACTTCGTGGCGCGGCTCAGCTCCTCGAACTGGTCGTCGGTAAGCTCGAGCGTGGCGGCCGCGCAGTTCTCTTCGAGGTGGGCGACGGACGAGGTGCCCGGGATCGGGAGCATGACGGGTGAGCGCCGGAGGAGCCAGGCGAGAGCGACCTGAGCGGGGGTGGCATTTGCGGCCTTCGTGATCTTGTCCACGATCCCGCCGGGTTGCGCCAGCTTGCCGCTCGCGACGGGAAACCAGGGGATGAATCCGATTCCTTCGGCCTCGCAGTAGTCGAGGACATCCTCGGACTTTCTGTTCACGAGGTTGTACTCATTCTGGACCGACACGATCGGCAGGATGCGCCGCGCGGCCTTGATCTGGTCGACGGTGACCTCGGAGAGTCCCACGTGGCGGACCTTTCCTTCGCTCTGCAGCTTCTTGAGCTCGCCGAACTGGTCGGCGGCGGGGTAGTTGGCATCGATACGGTGGAGCTGGAACAGGTCGATCCGCTCGACGCCGAGCCGCCGCAGGCTCATCTCACATTCCTGGCGGAGATAGGTCGGATTGCCGAGCGGGATCCACTGATTGGGGCCGGTGCGGAGGATGCCGGCCTTGGTCGCGATGACGAGCCCGCGGGGGTAGGGATGCAGCGCCTCGTGGATCAGCTCTTCGGAGATGTATGGGCCGTAGGAATCGGCGGTATCGATGAAGTCGACGCCGAGCTCGACGGCGCGCTTCAGCACGCGTATGCATTCGTCGTGGTCTTTGGGCGGGCCCCAGATCCCATCTCCCGTGAGCCGCATGGCGCCAAAGCCGAGGCGGTGGACGCGGAGGTCGCCGAGTGTGAAGGTGCCGCTCGCGTCGATTGGGCGTGTGCTGGCCGTACGGCTGGGCTTGGTAGAGGGAGAAGAAGCGGTGGCGGTCATAAATGCGACTCCGTGTCCGTGAGAATGCGCGCGGGCGTGCCGGATCCGGGTGTCCCGTCGAGTGGCCGCCAACAGCGCGTACGTCTGGGTTGAATCATCAGATACGGAGTTCCGTTCCAATGCTATACGGCACTCGGCAACCCGATCGACATTAAGGAGACTCGCATGCGATTCATGATTCCGACTTTCGCGCTCGCGTGTATGGCGAGCATGGCGGTACCGCTGGCGGCACAGGCGCCGGACCCGCCGGCTCCGCCCCCTGGCCATCCCGGGATGATGGCGATGCATCACGAGATGCAGCATCGGGAGATGCAGCATCGGGCATCCGCGGCCGGCGTCTTTCTCGCGCTGACCGGCGAGCTGCAGCTCACGGACGGGCAGGTCACCAAGCTGGCGGCGATCGCGCGGCGTACCGAGGAGCGGCACAAGGCGATGCACGCGAGCTTTGATTCGCTGCACGCGCGGGGTGGCCCGCCGATGCGCGGCGACTCGGCCGAGCGCAACGCGCATCATGGCATGATGATGGGGGCGTTCCAGAAGGCGCATGACGCCGAGCACGCGGACTTGCGGGATGCGATCGCGGTGCTCAATCCGGATCAACTGGCGAAGGTGTGGGAGACCATGGCCGCGCGCCACCACATGGGAATGCATCATGGGGCGATGCACGGGAAGGATGGCCCGGGCGGTTTCGGTCCCCCGATGCACGATGGGCATGGCCCGGACGGGGACAGCGCTGGTCGGGGTCAGCACCCGGCGGAGTAGTGGCCATCAGGCGGGATGGAGACGGACCGTGGTGCTCTCGTGCGGACGCTGGTATATGGTGGAGTATGCGGCACTGCATGTACCAGCGTGTCGGTGGACGTTCGACTCGAGGGCGCTACGGACCGACCGGACGATGAGGCGAAGATCGTGGCGCGTGTACAGCGGGGGGACCGAGAGGCATTCGGTGCCCTCGTGCGCGGATACGCGCAGCGTGCGTACGCCGTGGCGTATTGTGTGCTCCAGCATCGCGAGGATGCGGAGGACGTCGTGCAGGAGTCGTACATCGCGGCACTGGACGCGATCGATACGTTCGAGCGGGGACGGCCGTTCGCGCCCTGGTTTCTGCGGATCGTGCTGTACCGGAGCATGAACGCCCGCAAAGCGCGTGGCGTGCGCGAGCGGCACAGTATGGCGGAAGTCCCGGACGTGGGTGGCGGCGTGGCGGAGATGTCGGGTCCGGAGCGGAGTGAGGTACGGGCGCGGTTTGCGGCGGCGCTGGAAGAGTTGCCCGAGCAGCAACGGCTCGTGGTGCAGTTGGCGGATGTGGATGGCTATTCGAGTCAGGACATTGGGGTAATGTTGGATATGCCAAGCGGGACGGTCCGATGGCATTTGCACGGTGCGCGCGCCGCGCTGCGGCGGGTGCTCGCGCCTTTGCGGGCGGAGGGAAGCACGCATGAGTAACGACGAGATCCGTGAGGACGACGAGTACCTCTCGCTGCTGCGCGAGGCGTCGGGGACCGTGCCGCTCGGGCATGTGAATTGGGACGCGTTGTACGCGCGGGTCGATGCGGCGGCGGAGCTTCCGTTGGCGCGGCGGCGGCGTGGCAGCGCGGTGCCGGTCCGACGCGTGGGTCAGGGTGCCTGGTGGGAGTACGCGGCGCGGCGGGGGCGGGCGGCGATTCCGTTGGCGGTAGCGGCGTCGCTGGCGTTTGTCGCATATGCGCGGGCGCACCCGATCGACGAGTCGACGACGACGGTGGCGAGCGCCGCGGATGTGCGGGACGCGTTCGAGGCGACGGTGACGGATGGGGGAACGTCGGGGCAGGTTGCGTCGTTATTGGTCGCGTCGCCGACGGATGCGGATTCCGTCGCGTCGGACGTCACGCCGTAGCCGAAAGAGACGCCGATGCCTCCTGAGGATTTGCCTCCCGTGACGCCCTCACCAGTGACGACCTCACCGGCGACGAACTCACCATCGTCGACTTCACCGCGGCTGACGCCAGGGGTGATGGCGGTGGTGGTGATGTTCGTCGTGCTGGTGGCGGGCTTCTTCGCGGGGGTGGCGGTGGATCGGGGATATCGGCATCACGTGCTGATGTTCACGATGCATGGCGGGCCGCGGTATGTGCCGGGTGGTCCGATGCCGCCGATGGAGCCGGGTCCGGAGGGATCGCGGCCGCGGCCGCGGGTGGTCGACCATTTCATGCGGGCGCTGGATCTGACACCGGCTCAGGCGAGCGCGCTGGATACGATCATGGCGCAGGATTTCACGGCGGTGCGGTCACTGCGCGAGGCGATGCAGCCCAAGGTGGATTCAGTGGTGGCGGTGACGCGGCAGCGGATCGACAGCGTGCTGACGCCGGCGCAGCGGGAGCGGTATCACGCGATGCTACGGGTGCATGAGCACATGGAGTGGCACGGACGGCTGGGGGCGCCGGAGGGGCCGCCGCCGGCGGGGCCGTAGAGGGCGCGCGGAGAGCTGCGCAGCTACACCGCGGGCCGGTTAGTGAGTCGCGCCTCATAATTCGACGGGCTACCGCGACCGGTCTCTCGTGCTCCCAAGCGCGCAGAACAGTCCAGCCAGCGCTTTGCAGGGCTATCGTGACTCGTCGATCGCGTGCTCGGTTTTGGCGAAGCTTAGCCAAGCGGGAGGAGGACGATATCGGTGACTCACCGGCGCGAAGCCGCCGCGCGGGTCGGCGGTCGCCCACCCTTCGCTCCATTTGCCCGAGAGGCTCTTGCTTTTGCGAGGCTACGAATGCTGCCGCCGACGCGACCAAGTTCGCGCATCGCCCATGACTGGCCAAACAAGGTATGAAGAAGCCCCGACAACTCATAGTCGGTGTCCAGTTGCTCCCATCGAAGGCCGACACCCATGGGGTCAATCGACACATCGGCAAGGATCTCTGCGTTGGCACCACGCAATTCTGGCAAGAACGATGGCGCAAATTGAAATGACAATCCGTTGCGGAGATCGACGACAACGCGGCCGGCTTCCGCGTCATAGTGCACGGCACGCGCAACAAGTCCGGTAGCACGTCGGCGCGCATACCGCTGGGCGGCAACGCGTACCTGTGCGCGCAACTCGGCGTCCGTGATCTCGTGTTTAGCCATGAAATCCGCACCGCGAATCCGTTGACTGTCAGGATTGTCGGCGACATTTAACAATATAACCTATCGCTTAGGTTAAAGCCACTAGTCGTCAAGCCAGGTGTGCGGCCGTCTCGTTGGTCACTTTGTTACAATCGGCAGAGATACCACAGGAGATATCCATGCAACTCGTGCTGATCCGACATGGTATCGCCGAGAACAAAGCGAAGTTCGGTGCGAGGGGGCAGGATGACAGTCTCCGGCCACTGACGAAGGAAGGACGCCGGACGATGGCTCGGAACGCACGCGGACTGTGCCGTGTCATCAAGGGAATCCGTCCGGGGAACGTCCGCGGATCAATTCCAGTTTATCCTGTAGCCTGCGCCGCCATAGGAGCGCGCAGTAACCAATAGGATGTGACATGGAACTGACCGGCATTCATCATCTCACGGCCGTCTCGGGGCACATTCGCGAGAACCGCCGCTTCTATACCGACACGCTCGGCATGCGCCTCGTCAAGCGCTCCGTCAATCAGGACGACGTGAGCGCATACCATCTCTTCTACGCCGACGCGCTGGGCACCCCCGGGACCGACCTCACCTTCTTCGATTTCGAGGTGCCGCGCGAAACCCGCGGCACGCGGGCCATCACCCGTACGCATCTGCGTGTCAACGGGCCCGGGGCACTTGAGTGGTGGCGGGACAAATTGCGCGAACGCGGAGTCGCCGCCGGCGAAATAGCCGAGCGCGACGGCCGGCTGACGCTCGACTTCGACGACCCCGAGGGGCAGCGCCTCTCCCTGGTCGACGACAAGGGCGCCGGTGCCGCGCATCCCTGGGAGCGGAGTCCCGTGCCGGCGGAGCATCAGGTGCGCGGGCTCGGACCGATCGTGCTCAGCGTGCCGGTTCTCGCGCCGACCGACCGTATCCTCCGCACCGTCCTCAACATGCGCCCGGTCCGGGAGTATCGGCATCCGGAGAACGCCAAGCACCCCGTTCACGTTTACGAGATGGGAGCAGGAGGAGCGTCCGCCGAGCTGCACGTCGCCGTTCAGTCCGACTTGCCCGTCACGCAGCATGGTGCAGGGGGCGTTCATCACGTCGCCTTCCGCACCCCCACATTTGATTCGCACGCCGCGTGGGTCGCCCGACTGCGCGAGCTCCGCGTCCCCAATAGCGGGCTCGTCGACCGGTACTGGTTCCATAGCCTCTACTTCCGCGAGCCGAACGGCATTCTCTTCGAGATCGCCTCGGACGTGCCCGGGTTCATGGTCGATGAGACGGAAGCGACACTCGGCGAGAAGGTCGTGCTCCCGCCATTCCTGGAGCCGCGCCGAGCGGAGATCGTCGCCCACCTCAAGCCGATCGACTGAGGCGGAGAGCGAGTATGCCGGCCGACTCGCTCGGCTTCATCCATCAGTACTATTCGCCGGCGCCGGGCGACGGGGAGGCTGGTAATCCGACGCTGCTCCTCCTGCACGGCACCGGCGGCGACGAGGGCGATCTCGTCCCGCTCGGCCGCACGCTTCTTCCCGGGGCCGGCATCCTGAGCCCACGGGGCAAGGTGCTCGAAGGGGGCGCGCCGCGCTTCTTTCGCCGACTCGCTCCCGGGGTGTTGGATCAGGAGGATCTCACCCGACGCACGCGCGAGCTCGTGACATTCATCGATGCGGCCGCGACAACCTACGGCTTCGACCGCAATCGAGTCGTCGCGATCGGCTTTTCCAACGGCGCGAACATCGCCGCGAGTCTGCTCCTACGTGGGATGCCTCTCCGTGGCGCGGTCCTGCTGAGCCCGATGCTGCCCTTCGAGCCCACGACACTCCCTGATCTCACCGGCACCGACGTGTTCATCGGTGCCGGACGGACCGACCCGCTCGTGCCGGCGGTGCAGGCAGAGCATCTCGCCGAGGTGCTGCGTACAGCGGGTGCCGACGTCGCGCTCCACTGGGAGCCGGGCGGCCACACGCTCACGAGCCGGGAAGTCGATGCCGCCAAGGCGTGGCTGGCGCAGATGGATCAAAAGGCGAGCTGAGCCTCGGTCAGGAGTGCATTCTCGGTCGGGCGGTTCCCCACCTTCGCCCCACCCTGGAAAGACGTCCGCTCGTAGTTCACCGAGAACCGAAACCATCTATTGAAGTACCAGTTCGCTCCGCCCGCCCACGCGGCAGTCTGGCGCACGGACTTGGTCGAGTCCGCGAACCCATCGGCGAAGGCCCGCGGGTCCGCCTGAAAGAGTGCATACCGCCCGGTGAGCAGGATCGCACCCCAGTGACCGTGCGCGGGATCGAATTGGTGCTTCGGCGTGACCCCCGTGTAGGTCGGATGGTCCGCGGTGAGTGCGACCTCCGCGGTCCCCTGCCATGCCTGCTGGCGGATCGTCGCGAACGCTCCGGTGTTGCGGGATACTGCTTGCCATGATGTCGCGTACTCGCCGAGCACGCCAAGCCGGTTCACATACCAGTACCCGGCTCCCGTCGCACGGGAGATGCCGCCCTTCGCATACGCCGTATCTCCCGGCGTCGCCGCACTGACGTAAGAGAAGAACGAGGCCTGCTGGTCGGAGGCCTTGTACGCCGGCAGATCCGGCGCGGTCGCGACGGCGAGGTGGCGGCCGATCGTTCCGCCGCCCCAAAGTCCGAGCTCGGAGAGCGCGGACACCCCGGTCGCGGCGAAGGGCCGAACGAGCACACGTCCGGAGACATCCTTATTGTCGCCCACGCCGCGGTCGGTGTTCGTGCCATCGGACACGCCGTCGAAGATCCCGACGCCATAGCTCAGTGTGCCGCGCGCGATGTCGCCGTGCAGCTGCGCCCCGACGTCGCGGTTGGGCACGAGATCGGACACGAGGGACCGCTCGATGAATGCCATGTCCGCGTCGTACTGGACCAGCTCCAGCCCGACCGGCTCCTTGAACTTCCCGATCTGCAGCTGGATCGGGGTGCCGTAGCGAACGTTGATCCACAGGTCCTGGATGGTCGCCGCGCCCAGCCCAAAATCGGGCAGGAAGCGAAAATCAAAATGGTTGGCGATGGTACCGTTCAGGTCGAGGCGGGCGCGCCGCAGGACGACCTCGTCGGTGTAGCCATGCGCGGCGTCGGAGAGAAAAGCGCGGTCCTCCGTCTGGAAGAGCCCGCCGATGTGCGCGCGAATCGGAATCGCGCTCGTGAGGACGACGTTTTGCGGGCTGGTTTGCGTTGTGTCGCCCGGATGTCCTTGATACTGCGCGCCCGCCCGGGCGGAGATCGCGACGAGCGAGGCGGCGGCCAGCGTACGACTGACGAACGTGCGAGGCATGCAATGCTCTGGTGGGGGCGTTGGGGGTACTCGCCGCGCGCAGGATGGTCAGCGGGCGGGTTCGGCATGTGCGATCTCGAGGTGGCGTCCCGTGCCGGTACATCGCGCGCCCGCCCGTGTGGTTGAGAGGAAGCGTTCGACGAAGGCGCTCGCGGGGCGCGCCATGATCTCCGCCGGGGTCGCCGCCCGCTCGAGATGCCCCGCGCGCAGCACCGCGACGAGATCCGCGATCGCCAACGCTTCCTCCTGGTCGTGCGTGACGAGCACGCTGGTGACGCGGAGCTCGTCATGCAGGCGGCGCAGCCATTCCCGCAGCTCCTGACGCACTTCGGTGTCGAGCGCGCCGAACGGCTCATCCAGCAGCAACACCGCAGGGTGCGGGGCGAGCGCCCGCGCCAAGGCGACGCGCTGGGCCTGTCCCCCCGACACCTGCGTCACGCGCCGGCCGCCCAACCCCTCGATCTGCATGAGCACGAGGAGCTCCTCGACTCGTGCCCGAATCTCATTGCGCGGCCGATGCCGCACCCGCAACGGGAACGCAATGTTCTCCGCCACCGTCAGGTGCCGAAAGAGCGCGTAGCTCTGAAACACGAAGCCCACCCCGCGAAGTCGCGCGGGACGGTCCGTCACGTCCACGCCGTCGAACTGCACGACACCGGCGTCAGGAAATTCCAGCCCCGCGAGGATCCGGAGCAGCGTCGTCTTCCCGGACCCCGACGGACCGAGTAAGGCGAGGAGTTGCCCTGCCGGAATGCGGAGCGAGACATCGGCGACCGCGGCCAGCGCGCCATGCGCGAATGCCTTGGACACATTGCGGATGTCGATCGCCGCTGGGGCCGTCGAGCGGCTCGGGAGTGCCGTCATGCCGCGTCCCGCGCGGCGTGCGCGTCGACCGCCCACCGGATGGCCAAGGTGACCAGTGCGAGCGCCACCAGGAGCGTCGCGACCGCGAGCGCGCCGGAGAAGTCGTACTCGTTGTAGAGGATCTCGATGTGGAGCGGCAGTGTGTTCGTGCGCCCGCGAATGTGTCCCGAGACGACGGACACGGCCCCAAACTCCCCCGCGGCCCGCGCCGTGGCGAGCGCCACGCCGGCGAGGAGCGCCCCGCGGGCGTTCGGGAGGGTCACGCGCCAGAAGGTCTGCCAGCCGGTGGCGCCGCACACGAGGGCGGCCTCCTCGTTGGTTCGCCCCGCCGCCTCGAGAGCGGGGAGGAGCTCACGCGCGACGAACGGGAAGGTCACGAACACGGTCGCGAGAATGATTCCGGCTGGCGCGAATACGATGTGCCATCCGTGAGCGATCAGCCACGGGCCGATGAGGCTCCGCCCCCCGAACAGGAGCACGAACACGAGGCCCGAGATCACGGGCGACACCGCGAACGGCAGGTCGATCAGGGTGATCAGGGCGGCACGACCGGGGAAATCGAATTTGGCGAGCGCCCACGCGGCCGCGACACCGAACACGATGTTGACGGGGACGGCGACGGCCACGACGAGCAGCGTGAGCTGGAGCGCATCCACGGTCAGCGGATCGGTAATGGCGCGAAGGTACGCCTCAACGCCATGTCGCAGGGCGCCCGCAACGACCACCGCGACCGGCAATCCGACGAGCACGCCAAAGACGCCGAGGGCGAGCGCCGTGAGCACCCAGCGCACCACGGCGGGATCATCGGTCGGGCGGACCCGTCGGCGCGACATGCGGGTCACCCGATGCGGGAGGCGGTCATGCCGGTACGCTCGGCGGTCCACGCCTGCGCGCGATTGAGCACGAGCAGCAACAGGAACGACGCGGCGAGGAGCACGACGGCGACCGCCGTCGCTCCCGCGTAGTCGTACTCCTCGAGCTTCGTCATGATGAGGAGCGGTGCGATCTCGGTGCGGAGAGGAAGATTCCCCGCGATGAAAACGACCGATCCGTATTCGCCGAGCGCCCGGGCGAAGGCCAGCGCCACTCCGGTGAGAACGGCGGGCAGGAGCGTCGGCAGCGTAATCCGCGCGAGCGTCTGCCATCGGCTCGCCCCAAGGACCGCCCCGGCCTCCTCCGGCTCGTGCCCCAGTGCGTCGAGCACCGGCATGATCGCCCGTACAACGAAGGGGAGGCCGATGAAGATCAGAGCGAGGGTGACGCCGGCTGCGGTGAAGGCGACTGGGACCCCCGCGCGCGCGAGAGGACGCCCGAGCCAGCCCGTTTGTGCCCAGACGGTGGTGAGCGCGATCCCGCTCACTGCGGTCGGCAGCGCGAACGGGAGATCGATCAGCGCGTCGAGCAATCGGCGCCCGGGGAAACGATACCGGGTCAGCACCCAGGCGAAGAGCAGTCCCAGCGGCGCGCATGCCGCCGCCGCCACGAGCGACGCGCCGAAGGAGAGGCGATAGGACGCGATTGCCCGCGGGCTCGCGACCGCGGCCCAAAATCGGCCCGCGGTGAGATGCGCCGACGTCGCGACCACCGTCGTGAGCGGGACGACGATGAAGAGGAGCAATCCGCCCACCGTCAGGGAGAGGGTGAGCGAAAGGCCGGGGAGCGCATCGCGACGCCGTCGCATCACGGACTCGTTCCGGCCACGACCGCCGGCTGCGGCGCGGCCTTCGGCTGGTAGATCTGATCGAAGATCCCGCCGTCGGCGAAGTGCGTGGTCTGGGCGGCGTGCCAGCCGTGGAATACGCTGTCGATCGTGAACAGCGCGACGTGCGGAAACTGTGCGGCGTACTGCGCGGCCACCGCGCTGTCCGTCGGGCGGTAGTAGTTACGGGCCGCCACCTCCTGCGCTTCGGGGGAATACAGGTAGCGCAGGTACTCCTCGGCGACCGCGCGTGTGCCGCGCCGGTCGACGATCCTGTCGACGACGGCCACGGGCGGCTCGGCCCGGATGCTCGTCGAGGGGATCACGATCGCGAACTTGTCGGGTCCGAGCTTGTGCGTGGCGAGAAGCGCCTCATTCTCCCACGCGAGCAGCACGTCGCCGATTCCACGCTCGACGAATGTCGTTGTGGCGCCGCGCGCGCCCGGGTCGAGCGTGGGTACGTGCGCATAGAGCTGTGTGATAAACGCGCGGGCCGCGGCGCTGTCGCCGCGATTGCGGCCCAACGCATTTCCCCATGCGGCCAGATAGGCCCAGCGGGCGCCGCCGGATGTCTTGGGATTCGGGGTAATGACGGTGATCCCCGGGCGCACGAGGTCGGGCCAGTCGTGGATCCCCTTCGGATTTCCCGCCCGCACCAGAAAGACAATGGTCGACGTGTACGGCGTGCTGTGGTTGGGGAACTTCGTCGCCCACGCGGTGTCCGTGAGTCCCGCGGCGGCGATCGCGTCGATGTCGTAGGCCAGGCCGAGCGTCGCCACGTCGGCCTCGAGGCCGTCGATCACCGCGCGCGCCTGTTTACTCGATCCTCCATGCGACTGATGCACCGTGACGGTCTGCCCGGTCTTGGCTTTCCAATGGCCGGCGAAGAGGGAGTCGTACGCCTCGTACAGCTCCCGCGTGGGATCGTACGAGACGTTGAGGATCTCGACGGCGCCGCCCGTGGCAGAGGGAGTGCCGGTCTTGGCGCACGCGCCAAGCAGTGCGGCACCGAGGGGGAGGATCGCTGTGGTGAGAAGGGTCCGGGTGAAACGGGCAACGCGCATGGTGACGGTGGCTCGCGAGTGAAGGGGTGTTTCGCGGGCCGACGCGTCCCAATAGGAAGTACCCTATCGGATCATGGTCATACATACGTACGCGGCGGCCGAGTGGGCGGCCGGCGTACGTGAGTTGTTACGGGGTGTCGCGGACTAGATCAGATGTCGAGCGACGCTGCCGCACCGGGCACGCACGCCGGGGAGAAGCCAGAACAGGGTGCGGCACAACACGCGACCCTGGAGGCGTGGCAGCGGCAACAACATGGGCGAGAGGCGGTCAGGCGCGACATGAGCCGGGGAGGCTAACGTGCCCTATCCGACCTGTCAAGCGAAAACGCACCCGGGTCTCGCGCAAGGCGGTGCCCTGTCCCATGATAGGGCACATGGTAGGGGCGGGCTGAGGCCGCGGTGTCTTTCTTTATAGATGATGGCGCCTAAATAGATGACGGCGCGAGCGGCTCACGCCGTGATGTGGTTCGATGGCGGCGCCGGCCGTCCCGCCGATTCGGACGTATCGGTCGGACGGGTGAACGCACCACGAGAGAACGCACCACGAGAGAACGCACCACGGGACGACCCGGCCTCTTTGGACACGGGCGGCGCAGGGCACGGTGTCGCGGATCCGGGGGCGCTCGAACGCGGATGGATCGCCGGGATCCAGCGCGGCGATGTCGCCGATTTCGAGGCCGTGGTGCGCGCGTACGGGCCCCCGCTGACCCGTTTCGCCACGGGACTTCTGGGCGCCCGCGATGCGGCGGATGATGTCGTCCAGGATGTCTTGTGGCGGGTCTGGGAGGGGCGTGCGGCCTGGCGTCCCACCGTCTCACTCAGCGCGTATCTCTATGCCGCCGTGCGCAATCGGGCGCTCAATGCGCTCGAGCGCGATCGCGTCCGTGTGCGCTATAGCGGCGCGACCCGCGAGGCCGCGGCGCACGATCCGGCGCTGTACGCGGCGCCCAGCCCGGCCGAGGTCACGGAGGCCGCGGCGGAGGTGTCCGACCGGACCGCGATGGTCCGGCGCGCGTTTGCGGCGCTGACCGAGCGACAGCAGACGGCGGTGCGGTTGCGGTACGAGGACGGGTTGAGCTTCGCCGATGTCGCGGCGGCGCTTGGCGTATCGGTGAGCGCCGCGGAGCAGCTCGTTGCGCGCGCCATTCGCGTCCTCCGCTCGGAGATCGTCCGGCCATGACCGCGAGCGGGTGTGTGGCTTCCCTCGCGACAACTGTCATCATCACGTGAGCGACCTGCGCGGATCCGGACCGGAAGTGGGCCAGGGGGAAGAGCTTCCCTGGCCGGTCATCGATCGCTACCTGGCGGGCGGGGCGGCGCCGACATCGGCCGATGCCGCCGCGGTCGCGGCGTGGGTTGCCGGTCATCCTGAGCGTCGCGCGGAGCTGGAGCTGCTGCAGCGTGTCGTGCGCGCGCCGATGGCGTATCCGGAGATGCCGACGGCGGACGCGATGTGGGCCACGATGGCACAGCGGCTCACGCACGGCGTGTCCGCTCGGCCAACAGCGACCGTTCGCATTGCGACGTGGCGGCGCCGATTGGTGGTCGAGTTTGCCGGGGTGGCGGCCATGGCGCTCGCCGCGATTCTGCTGCTGGTGCCGCGTCCGGCGCCGCATTCGGTGCCGCATTCGGTGCACGCGGTGTCTGCCCGGTCGGATTCGTCGACTCGGATCGGATCGGCACCGGCATCCCTTCCGGTCACCCCGGCCCCGGCCCCCGTTGGCGCGATGCCGGTCTCGCCCCATGCGCGGCGGACGCATCACGCAGCGATCGATTCCGAATCGGTGACCAGTCCCGGTCACCCTGCGGCGGCAGCGCGAGGGACGCACGCGA
This sequence comes from Gemmatimonadota bacterium, assembly GCA_003141205.1. Lineage (GTDB taxonomy): Bacteria > Gemmatimonadota > Gemmatimonadetes > Gemmatimonadales > Gemmatimonadaceae > FEN-1251. Next base: position 2,553 of record PLLD01000285.1, on the reverse strand, counting down.
GCGTGGCGCCTGTCGCGTCTGCTGTCGCACCCGATGCTGCGGACCGGCCGAGCGCTGCGCCGGCGGCGGCGGGCAGCGTTTTTCCACCCGAGCCCGACCCACCCGCGCCGTGGGGGCAGTCGGATGCCGCTGGGCCGCGCGGGGGCATCGCATTGGGCGATGACTACGGCGCCCCCGAGGCGGCGGGCAGTGGGTGGCCCTAAGCTTCACGCGTGAGTCCTTCTCGCCGAGCGTTCGTTAAGCTGTCGTCGGCGGCGCTCGCTCTGGCAACGATCGGTGAGCGAGCGGACGCCAGCCACGCTGTTCGCGATGTCCTGGCAGGATCGGGGATGCTCGATCCGCGCGAGGGCGATCCTGTTGCGCGCGCGGTCGCGCTGACGGCCGTCCAGGTGGCGCGCGATGCGGGTGCCACGTACGCTGACGTCCGCGTCGACGCCGCGATCAACCAGACCGTCGGTGTCTGGGATCATGCCGCGCCATGGCCCGTGATGTATTCGGACGATTTCCTGTACGGGGTCCGGGTGATCGCTAACGGACAGTGGGGTTTCGCTGGCGGGCAGGATCCGAGCCCGGACGCGGTGGCGCGAGTCGCTCGGCGGGCCGTGCATCAGGCGACCGTCGATGCGGCCGGCCGGGCGAGCCCCGTCGTGCTCGCGCCCGCGCCCGCTGTCCCCGACGGGACGTGGGAAACGCCGATCGAGATCGATCCATTTACGGTCTCGATCGCGGATCAACAGGCCGCGCTGGCAGCCGGGATCGATGCCGCGCTCAAGGTGAAGGGAGTAAAAGCGGCCTCCGCCACTCTCGATTTCAGCCGGGTCGTCCGGACATTCGCCTCGAGCGAGGGCTCGTTCATCGTCCAGACGCTGTACCGCGCCTATCCGGGCGGCGGCGTGCATGCCGTCCTCGCGAACGACCCGCGACAATGGGTGGGGCGCCAGGTCGCAACGCTCGAGCCGGCGGGCGGGGGCTTCGAGGTCGTGCGTGCCGCGGGACTCGCCGACGGCTTCGCCGCGGCCGCGCACGCCGTTGTTGCGGGCGCCAGCCCGCGCCGCCTCGATGTGGGGCGCTACGATGTCGTCGTATCGGCGAGCGTCATGGCGAGCCTGGTCGGGGGCACGCTGGGTCGTGCGGCAAGTCTGGATCGGGCGAGTGGGCGCGACGCGTCTTTCGGAGGCACATCCTTTGCGGCCCCGCCGAACACGATACTCGGAGGGGATCCTCTCGCGTCCCATCTCGTGACGATCACGGCGAATCGCTCGATGCCGCGCGGGCTCGCGACCGTGCGGTGGGACGACGAAGGGGTCGAGCCCGAGGAGTTCCCGATCATCGCAGCGGGGAACCTGGTCGACTATCTGACGACACGGGAGAGTGCACCCTCGCTCGGCTGGTGGTACGACAAGCACGGGCGCCCCGTGCGATCGCACGGCTGTGCGATGGGTGGAGGGTTGGAGACCCCGATGGAAGGCTCCCCGAATCTGGTGATGCGCCCGGGCTCGTCGGCCGTCAGCGTCGACGATCTGATTCGCGACGTAAAGAAAGGGGTGTTTTTCTCGGACGACGGCGGGGGTGGGACGGACGTCCAGGTGCTCAACGGCCGCTGGTCGGCGACGGCCGCGCAGGAGATCCGGAACGGGAAGCTGGTTGGATACGTGCGCGACGTCGCGATGGAATTTCGGACACCCGAGCTGTGGAAGTCGCTCGACGCAGTGGGGGGGGCGGCATCGGCGGAGTCATGCGGGTGCGGGGTGCGTACGGTCCGCGCCGTCCCAGGCCGATTCCGTCAGGTGCGGGTGACGAGCATGGAGTCGACATGAACCCGCGCTCGTTGTTCCGGCAGGACGCGCCGGAAGGGGTACCGCTCTCCTCCGAAGAAGCGAGTGCCATGGGCGCGCGCATCCTCGGCTTCGCGTCGGCGCCTACTGTCGTCGTGAGCATTGAGAGTGAGGCGACCGGGTCGACTGTCTGGTCGCGCAACCAGGTCGAGAACGCGAGCGATACGCAGCTCACGCAGGTCAGCGCCACGGCGACGTACGGCCGGCGCAGCGCGATCGTGTCGACGAGCCGGATCGATGATGCGGGGCTGCGTGCGGCGGTGGACAGGGCCGAGGCGATGGCGCAAGCGGAGCATCTGACGGCGGGGGAGGAACCGGCGCCTCCGGGTGCGCCGAGCCCGGTCAATCCGGAGCTGTGGCACGAGAACGCCCAAGCCAATCTCGAGCCCGACCATCGCATCGCGGTGCTGCGCGAGGCGATCGCTGCGGTCGAGGGTGCCGGTCTGGTCGGGGGTGGAGTCGTGGGTGTGTCCGCCCGCTCGACCACGGTGCTGACACACGCGGGGTATTTCGAGTACGCGCGAACGTCGACGTCGAGCCATTGCGTGAGCGCACGCACCCCCGATGGAACCGGGTCGGGGTGGGCGGGATGGAAGGGGGAGGACTGGGCCAAGGCGGATCCGCATGCAATGGCGGCGACGGCCATCGATCTGGCGCGGCGGTCGCGGCATCCCTCGGCGGTCGAGCCCGGACGGTATACCGTCGTTATGACGCCGGT
>PLLD01000337.1 GCA_003141205.1 Gemmatimonadota bacterium | reverse complement strand
CGCGCGCGGGGTGAAGAGGTTCCGCTCGAGCCAATCGTTCGGCGTCCCCTTGCCGTATTTCTCGAGGAGTCCCGGCTGCTTCACCGCGTTCCGGTAATACAGCGCTCCCTTGAGCACGATATTGCGCAGCCCCTCGATCACGGGGCTATGCGGATCCCCTTCGCGGTCCGCGAACGCGTGGTGTTTGCGGTGGCACGCAACCCATTCCTTCGTGACGATCGAGGTCGAGAGCCAGAGCCAAAGTCGCATGGGAACGGCGACAAAATTGGAAAACGCCACCCCGCGATGGGTCTGCTCGCGATGGAGAAAGAGCGTGACGCACACGTTCGTAAGGTGGCCGGCCACAACGACAAAGACGACCGGAATCCACCAATGAGAGGCCCAACTTCCGAACCGCAGCATATTGGTCATCCTCTGAATCTAGCCGTGGGACCCGGTAGCGGCAGGCCGCTCGTGGTGGCGGGTGTCGTAGCGGAGTTTGTCCCCGGGGGCGCCGATCCCCAGGTGTCGTTGGACGCGTTCCAGTCGGGGACGAATCCGTCCGGCCAGAGCCGCGCGCCCGTGACCTGCGCGTGCACGACGACGACGGCGTCGTAGTGGTCGCCGAGGGCCCAGATGTCCACGGGAAACGCGACGTCCTGCGTCGAGCCATCGCTCAAGGCAAGTCGGAGCGTCACGGGGAAGGGGATCGTGGTCATCTTGTGTAATGCGATGACTGCTCGACCCTCATGTGTGGTCACACTGTCGATTCCGATGTCGAGAACGTCGGATTCGTAGAAGAAGCTGCGCCAGAACCAGGCGAGGTCCTGCCCCGACACGTTTTCGATCGTGCGGAAGAAATCCGCCGGCGTCGGATGCTTGTACGCCCAGCGCCGAATGTATTCGCGGAAGGCGCGATCGAACGTCGCGGCCCCGATCACGTGGTCGCGGAGTGCAAGGAGGACCGCTCCCGGCTGTCGGTACCCAACGGCGCCCAGGGCGCGCGCGTCGATATGGTCCGGCCGGGTCATGATGGGCGAGGCGATGTGGTGGTCGACGACCCCCTTCCAGCTCGCCATGTATCCCGGCCACGCGCTCATCCCGGGCGTTCGCGCCTCGAGGGCAAAGGCATTGATGTACGTATTGAACCCTTCGTCCATCCACGCATACCGGCGCTCGTTGGATCCCACGATCATCGGGAACCACTCGTGCCCGTGCTCGTGATTCATGACGCCGAAGATTCCCTTGGGATCGTCCTTGCCGTAGCCGACCATGACGAACATCGGATACTCCATGCCGCCCACAGGACCCGCGACCGACGTCGCCTGCGGATACGGGAAGGGATAGAAGAGCTGCGAATATTGGCGAATCGTCCACTGCGTCTGCTCGGCGCCCGCTTCCCATGCCTTCCCCGCCTTGGGCTCCTCGTAATACGCCTGACAGAGGACGCCGGCGGAATTCCCCGGGATCGCCCCGGTGCTCGTCGCATCCCAGCGAAAATCCGGCGCCGCGGCCCACGCCACGTCGCGCACGTTCTTCGCGCTGAAGTGCCAGGTCGCCGTCCCGGAGCGCGGCGTCACCTTGTTCGCGCGCGCCTCGCTGTCGGTGATCACGGCGACGACATCGGTGCTCGTCGCCGCGCGCTCCAGTCGCGCGCGCGCGGAGGGTGAGAGCACATTCCGTGCGTTCTGGAGCACCCCGCTTCCGCCGACGGTGTAGCCGGCGGGAACCGTCACGCTGTAGTCGATGTCCCCGTATTCGAGATAGAACTCCCCCTGACCGAGGTATTGGTCCGGGTTCCATCCGCGCACGTCATCGTACACGGCCATGCGGGGATACCATTGCGCGAACTCGTAGAGCACGCTGTCGCGCCCCATCCGGTCGGAGCCGTGGTCCGGTACGTGAAAGGAGTACTGGATCGCGATCGTGACCTTGCCGCCGTGGGGCGGAAGGGGCGTGGGGAGATCGAGCCGCGCCATCGTGTCGTCGACCTTGGGCGCGACCGACACTCCGTCGACCATGACGCTTGCGAGCTCGTAGCCGCCGGCGAAGTCGCGGGCGCCCCACCGCGAGCTCGCCGCGAACAGCATGGAACCCTCGCTGCCCGGATGGTACAGGTTCTGGTCGAGCTGCACCCAGACGAACCGAAGAGTGTCCGGCGAGTTATTCGTGTAGGTCATGCGCACGACGCCGGAGAGCGATTGCGTTCCGGTATCGAGGATCGCGGCGATCGTGTAGTCGGCGCGCTGCTGCCAATAATCGGGGCCGGGCGCCCCGGTGGACGACCGGTAGCGATTCGGCCCCGGCCAATCCATCCGACTCAGCGGATAGAAGGGATCGTCCCTGCGGGTGTCGTACGGCGGCGCGGCGGACGACGGGGTGGACGGGGCAGCGGCGGAGGTCGTCTGGGCGTAGAGCATGGCCGGGCGGGTGCGCGACGGCACGACAGTCGCAATGAGAGCCGGCGCGGCGACGCCCAGGGCGCGCCGGAGGGTGCTGTGTCTGTGCATGATCGGAGAAGGTGGATCGCGGTGATGCGACGAGCCCTTAAACAGTCGGGTGCGGGATGCCATTTCGCCAGTACCGTTTTCGGAATCCGTGGAGCGGTCCGAGCACGCACACACGCGTCGGATCACTCCTGCGCTGGATCCTCATCGAACGGCCGCGCAACGAACGGCGGCGCACCCCGGACCGGGCCACATTCGCCGCGCAGCATCCCCCCGTCACCCCCGCCTTCCCTTCGCCGCACGCGGCCGCGGATGCGCTCGTCCTCACCTGGGTCGGCCACTCGACCTTTCTGATTCAGATCGGAGGGCGCAATATCCTGACGGACCCCGTGTGGGGGGAGCGCGCCTCCCCGGTATCGTGGATGGGACCGCGGCGCTGGCGCCCTCCCGCCGTCGACTTCGCCGCTCTCCCACCGATCGACGCCGTCCTGATCTCGCACGACCACTACGACCATCTCGATCGACCCACCGTGCACCGGGTGATCGAGCGGTACCCGGACGCCCGATGGTTCTGCCCCGCCGGGGTGGACCGCTGGCTCCGCGCGCGCGGCGCGCGGGATGTCGTCGCGCGGGACTGGTGGGGCTCGACCGATTGGCCCGACGGCGACGGCGCCGTCACCTGCGTGCCCGCACGCCACTTCTCGGGCCGGCGCCTGGACGGGCGCGACACCACGCTCTGGTGCGGTTGGGTCGTGCGCAGTGGGGGCCACGCCGTGCTCTACGCGGGTGACACAGGGCGGCACTCGGAGTTCGGCGAGATCGGTCGGCGGCTGGGTCCCTTCGACGCGGTGCTCCTTCCGATCGGTGCGTACGATCCGGAATGGTTCATGGGGCCGGTGCACATGAACCCCGAGGATGCGGTCGCTGTCTATGGCGATGTCGTCGCGTCCACGGGCGCGTCCGCGGGCGCGTCCACGGGCGCGTCCGCGGGCGCGTCCCGTCCCCTATTCGTCGGCATGCATTGGGGAACGTTTCAGCTCACCGATGAGCCGATGGATGAGCCCCCGTCCCGGACGCGCGCGGCATGGGCGGACGCGGGGCGGCCGGCGGACGGACTCTGGATCCCGCGCCATGGCGAAACGCGGCGGGTGTAGCGACGACCCGTCCGCTCGCCCCCCCCACTCTCTCCTCTCTATACGCTCTTCACCTCGGTGACGAGCTTCGCGAGCGACGTCTTCGCGTCGCCGAACAGCATGCTCGTCTTCTCGTCGTAGAACAACTCGTTCTCGATTCCGGCGAACCCGGGATTCATGCTGCGCTTGAGCACGAAGACGCGCTTGGCACGGTCGACGTTCAAGATCGGCATGCCGTAAATGGCGCTCGACGGATCGTTGCGCGCGGCGGGATTCACGACGTCGTTCGCGCCCACGACGAGCGCCACATCCGCGCGCTCGAACTCCCCGTTGATCTCCTCCATGTCGTACAGCTCGTTGTACGGCACGTTCGCCTCGGCCAGCAGCACGTTCATGTGCCCGGGCATCCGGCCGGCCACCGGGTGAATCGCGTACTTCACCGTGCCCCCCCGCTTCTCGATCTGCTCGGCCAGCTCGCGCACCTGATGCTGCGCCTGCGCGACCGCGAGGCCATAGCCGGGCACGATGATGACGAGGCTGGCGTACGCGAGCTGCAGCGCGGCGTCCTCCGCCGTGATCGATCGAACGCTCAGCCCCGTCGCGGCCTTGGCGGCCACCGTCGGCGCGGCACCGAACGCGCCAAACAGCACGTTGCCGAACGACCGGTTCATCGCCTTCGACATGAGGATCGACAGGAGAAAGCCCGAGCCCCCATCGAGCGCGCCGCAGATGATCAGCACGTTATTCCCGATGGCGAATCCGGTCGCCGCCGAGGCGAGTCCGGCGTAGGAATTGAGCAGCGACACGACGACCGGCATGTCGGCGCCCCCGATGGGCAGCACCATCGACACGCCGATGAGCAGCGCGAGCCCGATCATCGTGAAGAAGACGGCCGGGTTCGCGGGGCGCGCGATCAGGTAGAGAAACAATCCGATCGCGGTTACGAACAGCACCCCGTTCGCCGCGTTCTGCCCGCGGAAGGTGATCGGCCGGCCCGGGATGAACTCCTGCAGCTTCCCGAACGCCATGAAGCTGCCCGTGACGGTGAGGGCGCCGAAGAGCACCTCGAAGCCGAGGGCGGCCATGGTCCCCGGGGAAACCTGCCCCGCGAGGTGGTGATATTCGGCCACGCCCACCAGGGTCGCGGCCATCGCGCCGAACATGTGCGAGATCGCGATCCGCTGCGGCATCGCCGTCATGGGCACCCACATTCCCATCGGATATCCGACGACGCCGCCGACCACGATCCCGAGAGCGATCCAGCGGTAGTCGACGATCTGCTGCTGTACGAGCGTGCCAATGACGGCGAGCAGCATCCCCACCGCTGCCTGCTGCATGCCGCGACGCGCCTGGTCCGGACGCGTCAGGCTCTTGAGTCCGGGATGAAGAGGACGGAGGCGGCGAGATAGCTCGCCTCGGTGAAGATCTGCCTATACACGGGGCGCGCCGTTCACGGGTTTCGCTGCGGCGGCGGGGGGCGTGGCCGGCGGAGCGGCGCTGGTGGGTCCGCTCGGAGAGCCCTTGAACATCTTGAGCATGCGGTCCGTGATCAGGAATCCGCCTACGACGTTGATCATGGCCGCCGCGACGGCGATCGTCCCGAGCGTCGTGCTCACGACCCCGCGATGGCTCCCCGCGGCGACGATCGAACCGACGAGAGAGATGCCGGAGATCGCGTTCGTCGCCGACATGAGCGGCGTGTGCAGCAGCGGGGGGACGCGCGTGATCACCTGGTAGCCGACGAAACAGGCCAGGACGAAGACGTAGAGCGCCGTGATGAGCGTTCCGGACATACGGGTGGCCCCTCCCTAACGGGTGTCGGTGATTACGCCGGCGCGACCGGTGCCGGGACCGCCGTCACGAGCATGGCCCCGGTGATCTCATCCGCCGGATCGACGGTCAAGGCGCCGTCCTTGATGAGGTGCTGCAAGACGGTCACGACGTTCTTGCTGAACATCTGACTCGCGTGGAGCGGGACGGTGCTCGCCAGATGCAGCGGTCCGATCACCTTCACGCCCCCTTCCTCGATCGTCTCGCCGGCGCGGGTGAGCTCGCAATTGCCGCCGGTCTCCGCCGCGAGGTCCACGATGACCGAGCCGGGGCGCATCGTGCGCACCATGTCCGCCGTGATGATCCGCGGGGCGGCGCGTCCCGGGACCTGCGCCGTCGTAATGACGATGTCCATGTCCTTCACATGCCCCGCAATGAGCTCCGCCGTGCGCTGCTGCTCCTCCTGCGTCTGAGCCCTGGCGTAGCCCCCCTTGGCCTCGGCGTCGGCGGCGATCGCTTCGGCCGCGACGAAGGTCGCCCCGAGGCTCTGCACCTGCTCGCGCGCGGCCGCGCGCACATCGAACGCGCTGACCACGGCACCCAGACGCCGCGCGGTGGCGATCGCCTGCAGGCCCGCCACTCCCGCCCCGACGATGAACGCGCGCGACGGGGCGAGCGATCCCGCGGCGGTCGTGAGCATCGGCAGCAACTTCGCGGCCTCGCTCGCGGCGACGAGGACCGCCTTGTATCCCGCGACGGTGGCCTGGGACGAGAGGACATCCATGGATTGGGCGCGCGTGATACGCGGGACGCGCTCGAGCGCGAGAGCCGCGACACCCCGGGCCGCGAGGGCGACGATCACAGGGTCGGCGTCGGCCGCCTGCCCCGGCGCGCCGGCGAGCAGCGCGACGAGCGTCGCACCCTCCCGCAGCAGGTTCGCTTCGTCGACCGCGGGCCGCTGGACCTTGACGACGACATCGCTCTCACGCCAGACCGCGTCCGACCCGTCCACGAGCGTCGCGCCCGCATCGCGATAGGCGGCGTCCGGGAAGAAGGCCCGTGCGCCCGCCCCCGCCTGGACGACGACCTCGAGGCCGCCGCGCGTGAGCACGCGCACTCCGTCGGGCACGAGCGCCACTCGGCGCTCCCGCCGCGCGGTTTCGGTCGGAACGCCAATGCGTAGCGTCATCCAGCCTCCGGCCCAGCCTGCCGTTCATGGGTGGCCACACCGTGTGTGTGGTACTTCGCCAGGTGATCGTCCAGCCACTCGGCGGCGGTCGACGCGACCTCGGTCGCGCCGTCGTCCACCGTAATCACGTGCCGGCCGCGCGTCGTCCAGACCAGCCGCCGCTCGCGCGACCCGAGCCGAGCAAACGCGCGCTCGGCGACCTCCGGCGGCACCCGGTTGTCGCTCGGCGACTGGATAATCAACGCCGGCGCCGTGACGCGCGGGAGCGCCGCCTGCGCCACTCTGACCAGCGTGGTCAGCTCCCACACGAGGCGGGCCGTCGCGGCATCGTACGCGAGGCTGCGCGAGCGCGCGACAGGGTCGTCGATCGAGCGGGACTCTCCGCCGCTGACGTAGGGCATGACGGCATCGATCAACGGATGCGCCCGCGCCGCGAGGCGGATCCAGAGGGGAACGGCCAGGTAGGGCGCGAGCAGCACCACCGCGACGAGGTCGCGCGTTTCCGCGGCCAGGATCGTCGCCAGGGCACCGCCCATCGACAGCCCGGCAACCGCCACCGCGTCGTGCTGGACGCGCAGCTCCGCGAGCTCCTGGCGGGCGGCCCCGATCCAATCCTGCGCGCGGGAGCGCGCGAAGTCGCGGAGTGTCCGGCCATGGCCGGGCAGGAGCGGCACGCGGACGGTCCATCCCCGTTCCTGGAGCTCGGCCGCGAGGGGAACGAGAGATTGCGGGGTATCGTTGAAGCCGTGCAGAAGCAACACGGCGCCCGGGCCGGCCCCGGGTAGGTCGATCGGCTCGGCGCCGCGGACGATCCCGGTCGGTCCCCGGGTGTGCCGGGCAGCGCTGGCCCGTTCGATGCGTTGCTTGACACCGAACCGCAGCGCGATCGCGACCACCACCAACAGGAACGCAATGAGCGCGGCGGGCATCGGCGCCAATATATCGCAAACGCTCCTTCAGTGGTCCAGTAAACGTATGGTACCGTTCCGCAAACAGATGGATATTGCGGAACGGCAGGCCCACGCTGGACTTTCACGGATGAGTTAGCTTGCTTTCTTCTGTGGCCGACACTCCGTCCTTCGTCGTCCTCGGCGCCGATTCCTACCTCACGGCTCGGCCCGCGACCCCGATACAAATGGCGCACGCGTGCCGAGCGGCGGGGTTCGATGTGGCCATTCCGGCCGCTTGGGGGGATGAGCTGATCGCGCTGGATTGCGCACGGCAGCTGGTCGACCGGACCATCCTGCCCGCCGTGTTCTGCGCGTGTGAGCGGGTCTACGAGCGACTCATGGCGCCGGGGCCGGAGCTCGCCCCCTTCCTGATCCGGACGGCCGCGCCGCCCGTCGCCACCGCGCGATACCTGCGCGAGCTGTACCGCGATGCGCCCCTCGACATCACCTACGTCGGGACCTGTCCGTCGGCCCGGGATCCGATCATCGACCGCCAGATCGAGCCCGCCACCTTTCTCGCCGATCTCGCCCAGCGCGGGATCGATCCGACGAACGAAGCCACCGTGTTCCAGGCGGTCTTCTCGCCCGACCGGCGGCGCTGCTATTCGTTGCCCGGGGGCTTGCCCACCGACGAGATGCTCCAGGGACTCAACCCCGCGGGGCGCAGCGTGGGCGCGGTCGAGCCCCTCGTCGCCCGCTGCACCATTGAGATCACGGCCGACGAGTACGCCGCCGACCTCGCGCAGTACCTACTGCTGCAGGAGCCCGTTCTGCTCGACCTCGCGCCGCGACTCGGGTGCGTCTGCAGCGGAGCGGTCGGCACGACGCAGCCGGGACGCGCACGGTCGGCCGTTGTCGCGCTGGAGCCACCCCGATCCCCGCACCCCATCGTGGATCCGGCCGTCAGCGTCGATCTGCACGTGTCCGTCGACGACGGCGAGGGTCACGCGCCGGAGGAGGACCCGGCCGCGGACAACAACGGTCAGGACCCCGGCGGGCGGAGCGCCGACCTGGCCGCGGTGAGCGCCGCAGTCGCGCCGTCAAACCGGTGAGCCAGGTCCGCGATCTCCTGGGCCGTCAGGTCGCGATTGCCCGAGCGGATCGCCTCGTTCACACTCGGCAGCGCGAGGTCGGCATACCCGTCATCGTTGTCGGGCGCGTAGATCAGGCTGCGGTACCAGGATCGGTCGTGTAGCCCCTCCGGACGGGTGAGCGCGCGCTCGACGCGGAGCAGCGCGCGGTTGGCCGCTTCGAACGCCGCAGCGTGGCGGCCGGGTGCCGCGATCGCGGAGTCGCGCGCGAGCGCGAATGCGGCGGCGGCGCGCTCCATGCGCTCGATCGCCTGCGCGAGCGCGGCGGTCGATACCGACCAGCCGTGCGCGCGGGTCGCCGAATCGATGGGCGCGATGTAGCCCCGCATGGTGTGCGCATACTCGACGTAGTCGAACGGCACCACGTCCGCGTTCGCCATGCGCAGGAGCAGGCGGACTCCGATGCGGGCGGACGCGACATGATGCACGAAGCCGGGATCGCCGAAGCGCGACTCCCATGCGTAGTCATCGTACACCGAGTGGTACACGCCGCCGTTGCCACCGTAGCCCCATTCCAGAATCGGGATGCCAAGGTGGGCCGAAAATCCGGCGAAATCGGATCCGCCGCCGGGGTCCTCCATGGCTGGCTCCGTCGTGTCCGGCGTCACGGACGTCCGGCGCCATCGCGCGTACACGGAGAGCGGCGCGCCACTGTCGGGATGCGCGGGGTCGACGACCTGACGGGCAACATCGCGCAACAGGGAACGGAGCGAGGGCGACCCCGTGCCGGTGAAATTCGGGCCGTCCGCCGGCATGTCGACGTTGAAATACGCGAGCGCCGATTGCGCGAGGCGGGTCGAATCCTGCTCGACGTATTCGACGGATCCCTCGAGGCCCCACTCCTCGGCGTCCCACGTGGCGAAGATGATCGTGCGAGCGGGGCGCCGTCCGGCGCGCACCTCGTCGGCGATCGCGTGGGCCGCTCCGAGAACGGTCACCACGCCACTCACGTTGTCGGATGCGCCCGGCCCCCATGCATCGCGGTGGCCGCCGAAGAGGACCATCTCCTCCGGATGGGTGGTTCCCCGCACGATTCCATACGTGTTCCAGATCGTGTGATAGGCGGCCTGCCCGGTCTCGGCGTCGAAGCTCACGCGCGCGCGGGTGGGCCCGGGCCCGATGTGATAGCGGAAGGGGAGCGCGCCCTGCCACGCATCCGGGAAGTGCGCTACGCTCCCGGCAGCGCTTGCCGCGGCCGACCCGTGCACCGTGCCCGTGCCTCGGAGGTCGCCGAGCAGCAGGGCGGCATTCCGATAGGAGATCGGGACCACGGGGATGTGCGGCAGCGGCATCTGCTCGGGGGCCAGTCGCGGCACGCCCGGCAGGCTCGGATATCCCGGCGTGCTCGGATCGCCGTCGTCGTTCATCACGCTTCCCCGCTGCACCCCCTGCGGCGGTCGCATCGGTCCCTCGGGGTACGTGTCCCCTTTCACGTATCCGTCGTCGGCGGGGTCGCTGTAGATGAGCAGCGCCGCGGCGTGATGGCGCTCCGCCTCGCGCGCCTTGATCCCGCGAAAGGACTTCCCATAGCGCGCGATCACCACCTTGCCCGCGACGGATACACCGACCGAGTCGAGGTGGGCATAATCCTGAATGAGACCGTAGTTCACATACACGACATCGCCCGCTCCGCTGCCCACGCCGCTGTATCCATTGAACGTCAGGATCTGGGACGACCCGGTCGTCGAATCGCCCGGGACCGCATCTTCGGCAAGGATGAGCTCCGTCGAATCCCCCGCGGGCGCCTGACCGAGCTTCCAGACGTGAACGGATTTCGGCTGCGGGATGTACACGCTGTACGCGCGCACCTCGGTCTCGAGCCCCCACTGCCGCATGAGCGCAATCACGTAGTCGCGCGTGCGAGCCTGGGCCGGCGTGCCCGACATGTGCGGCTCGCGCGACAGGTCGCGCGAAAACGTACTTGCTTCGGCGGCCGATACCCGAGCGATCGCCTGGCTCTCGGTGGCCTGCTCGACCGAGGCACCGGCAACCGAGTAGCCGACGAGGGGCGCCTGCTGCGCTGCGAGTCGCACCGCGAACGGGAGACCGACGGCCACAGCGGCATGGACAAAACATTTACTTGGCCAGCGCATCGCGGACTCCCGTAATGACGAATTGGACGGCCACGGCCGCCAGGAGCAAACCCATGAGACGCGTGACGATCCGAATCCCGGTCTTCCCTATTCGGTCGACCAACCTCTCGCCGATGCGGAGGGAAACCCAGGAGACCGCGGCCGTCACCGCGATGGATCCATACACCGCGGCCGTCTGCGCGGGCCCGCGTGCTTGTCCGGCGAGCACCATGACGGTCGAGATAGCCCCGGGACCGGCGAGCATCGGCATGGCGAGAGGGGTCAGCGCGACATCGTCCTTTTCCTGTCCCTCGATGATCTCCGTCGGCGTCTCCTGCGTCGACCGCTGTCCGCGCAGCATGTCCATCGCGACCAGCCACAGGATGAATCCGCCCGCGATCCGGAAGGCGGGCAGCGTAATCCCGAACATCTCGAAGATGATGCGGCCGGCGGCGGCAAAGACGCCGAGCAGCAGTGCGGCGGCGATGCACGCGCGGCGGGCAGTCCGCGAGCGCTGTTCCGGTGTCTCTCCGCGCGTGATCACGAGGTAGGTGGGGACGACCGCGATCGGGTCCACGATGAAGAGGACAGACGTGAACGTGATGAGGAGGAACTGCAGGTATTCCGTCACACGACCTCGTATTCCTCGATCGCCGCTGCGATCGCCGCGTGCAGGTCGGCCTCGCGGCCGGGGCCATTGGCGACGCCCCCCGCGATGTGGCTGAACTGGCGGACCATCTCATCGGCCACGGCCGGTCCGCCCGGGTCGCGCATCCCGAGAGCCGCGAGGGCGGCATGGGCGAGATCGCGCAGGAGCGTCCGGGATTGGGCATCGAGTGCCGCAAGCGCCGCGGGATCCCGCTCCGGCCGCCGCACCATGTGGTGGCGCCGGCGCGGCGCCTCGACCAACGTGCGCACCGACGCGAGTCGAACGACGAACGAGCCCGCCGTGTGCTCGCGGACGTCGTCGACGACACCGGTACGCCGGAGGGCCGCGAAGAGACGCACACACGCCTCGCGCACGACGGGGATCCCATCGAGGCTCCCCAGCCCGCGTCCCGTGATGACGAGGACCTCCACGCTGTCACGGTCCCGCGCGACCTGCTGCTGGCGCAGCCACGCCTCCGCCCGGTGCACCGCGTCGGCGGCCGATGGCAGTCCGTTGCGGAGGTTCAACGTGCGCTGCGGGCCGAAGCGGACTTCGTCCAGCGCCCGCTCGACCGTCCAAGGTGGCTCGCCGCGCGCGGAACGCCCGGGGCGACGCGGCGGGCGATTTCGGCGAGGCATGCCGGAAACTACAGAGAGGAGACGGGAGTGAGTAGAGCGGAGTTGCCGGATCTCTCCTGTTTACTCTCTACCGGCTCCTCTCTCGCGCAGCGCCGCGGCTACGCCGCGATGGCGGTGCGCGCGACGCAGATCTCGTTGCACGCGTGCCGGCGCGGGCAGACCGTGCAATCCGCGCGCACCTTCTCCGGGAAGCGCGCCCGGTCCACGATGCTGTACCCGAGCCGGTCGAAGAAGGGGGGCGCGAGGGTGAGCGCGAACAGCTCGCCGATCCCGCGCGTCGCGGCGAGGGCTTCGACTCGACGGACCAGCTGGCTCCCGATCCCCAACCCGTGCGCCCGGCGCGCCACGGCGACCGAGGCCACCTCGGCCAGCGAGGGAGAATACTCGCGCAGTGCCGCACAGCCGACGATCCGGCCGTGCTGGTCGGTCGCGACGATGAAATCCTCGATCCCCAGCGCGATCGACTCGACCGTCTTGGGGAGCATGATCCGCTCGGCGGCGAACTCATTGATGAGCGCTTCGATCGCCGGCACGTCGCCGGCGTGGGCGGAGCGATACGCTATGACCATCTTCTGACTCACTGTTTCTCCAATGGCTTGGACAACACATCCCGCAGGATCGTCACACCCCGCTCCAACTCCGCACGCGTCACCGTGAGGGGGGGGAGCAGCCGCAGCGTGTGCGTTCCGGCGGTGAGCAGGAGCAGGCCCTGCTCCCGCGCGCGCGTGACGATCGCACTCGCGGGCTCGCGGACATCCAATCCCCACATCAGGCCGATTCCCCGCACCGCCCGCACGGCCCCTTCGTCCGATCCCGCGAGCGCGGCGAGCGCCGCACCGAGCCAGGCCCCATTGTCGCGGACCGAGGCGAGGAGCGCCGGATCGGCCAGCCGCTGGACGACGTAGCGCGCGACCGCCGCGACGAAGGGCCCACCGCCGAACGTCGTCCCATGGTCGCCCGTCTCGACGGCGGCGGCGATCTCCGCGGACAGGAGAATCGCTCCCATTGGCAACCCGCCGGCCATCGGCTTGGCGATCGTCAGCAGATCCGGCTCGATCCCCGCCCGTTCGTACGCAAAGAGAGTCCCGGTGCGCCCGAGCCCGCACTGGATCTCGTCGAGAATGAGCGCGACCCGGCGCTCGGCCGTGAGCGCCCGGAGCTCGCGCAAGAAGCCCGGGTCCAGCACGCGCACGCCCCCCTCGCCCTGCACGGGCTCGACGATGAGCGCCGTCACGGTGTCGGCGCGCAGCACGGTCTCGAGCGTGGCGATGTCGCGCTCGGCGATCGAGATGCCGCCCGCGAGCGGCCGGAATGGCGCGCGGTAGCCGGGCCGGTCGGTCGCCGCGAGTGACGCGAACAACCGGCCGTGAAATGCGCCGCGCAGAGCGACGATCTCATTCTTCGCGGGCCCCAGGCTGCGGCCCCACCGGCGCGCGAACTTGAAGGCCCCCTCGTTCGCTTCCGCGCCCGAGTTGCACAGGAACACCCGCGAGGCGAAGGAGTGGTCCACCAGCCACTGCGCGAGCTCTTCGCCCGGGCGCGAGTGGAAGAGATTGGAGACGTGCGCCGGCCCCGCGTCGACCGCGGCGTGCATGGCCGCGAGCAGCCCGGGATCGCCGTAGCCGAGCGCGTTCACCGCAATCCCGCTCGTGAAGTCGAGATAGCGCCGCCCCTCGTCGTCGATCAGCTCCGTCCCCTCGCCTCCGGCAATGGTGATCGGCGCGCGGGCATACGTCGGGAGAAGGGCCGAGTCGCGCTCGTCGGTCGGGACCGGGGCCTGGGCGACCGGAGGGGTCAGCGTGGGCAACCCGAGACCGCTCGTCATGCGACGTCCTCTCCGGCGGCAACGCCGGCAATGCCGGCAACGGCAGCGACGCCGGCGGGGGTCAGCGTCCCCTGCTCCACGATCGTTCCGGCGTCCGTCCCGCTCAACGTGCCGAACCCCCCGATCCGCACGCGCGGGACGCCCCCGGCGAGTGCGCTGAGCGCGGCCCGCACCTTGACCTCCATCCCATCCGCGATCTCGCCGGACGCGAGCGCCGCATGGGCCTGCGCGCCGTCGAGTCGGGCCGCGGTCTGCCCGCCGACGCGGACACCGCACACGTCGGAGATGAGGAGCAGGTCCGACGCGCGGAGCGCGGCGGCGAGCGCGGCGGCGGCATCATCGCCATTCACGTTGAGGGCGGGATAGCGCGGTGTCGCCGAGGCGGCGAGGGGGGAAATGACCGGGAGGTAGCCGTGTGCGAGCAGGCTGTGGACGAGATCGGCGTGCACGGCCGTCACGGTGCCCACGGCGCCGAGCGCGCCGCCGTCGCCTGCTTCGGCGGTCAGGAGGCCGCCGTCCTCGCCGGAGATGCCGACGGCGGGGAGACGGGCAGCGGTGAGGGCCGCGACCAGCGCCTTGTTGGCCGAGCCGGAGAGCGCCATGCGCAGGATGTCGATGTCGGCGACCGACGTGATGCGACGCCCGCCGATGAAGGTGGGCTCGACGCCCGCCGCGCGCTGGAGCGCCGAGATGGCATCGCCGCCGCCATGCACGATGCAGAGTGCGCCGCGCGTGTCGGCCCAATGCTGGGCCAGAGCGGCGGGCAGCCGCTCGTCGCGCTGAACGCGACCGCCCAGCTTGATCACGCGCATCCCCGTCACGCCGTCAGTCCCGCGGACTCGTCGAGGCCGAGGAGCAGGTTCGCGTTCTGAACGGCCTGCCCCGCGGCGCCCTTGAGCAGGTTGTCGAGCGCGGACACGATGACGAGGGTCGGGCGCCGGACGCCGGCGAGCGCCATGACGAAGAGGCGCGCCACGTTGCCGTGCACGACGTCGCGCAGCGCCGGCGGGGCATCGCCGACCGCCACGAAGCACTCCCCCGCGTAATGGGCGCGCCAGAGCGCCTGCGGATCCGCGACGGCCTTGGCGAGCGGCAGGGTGATCGTCGCGATGATCCCGCGCGCGACCGGCAGCAGGTGCGGCGTGAAGACGAGATCGGCGGGACACGCGAAGCGCTCGAGCACGGCGCGCATCTCCGGCAGATGCCGGTGGTGGTTCCCCACCGCATACGGGCGGAAATCCTCGGCGACCTCGGCGAACATCAGCTCGCGCCGGGGCGCGTTCCCCGCGCCGGTCACGCCGCTCGCCGCGGCGACGCTCACGGTCGCATCCTCGGCCACGAGGCCGTTGGCCAGCGCCGGCAGGAGCCCGAGGAGGACCGCGGTCGCGTAGCAGCCCGGGTTGGCGACGATCGACGCGGTACGCACCGAGTCGCGCTCGAGCTCGGGCAGGCCATAGGCGTCGGCGGTCACCGCGCCGCAGCCCGGAGTCGGCGCGTGGCCGGGGCGAAGGTCGGCCGACAGGTCGACGACTTTGGCCCCCGCCGCGTGCGCGCGCGCGACCCACGCGGCCGACGCTCCGTGCGGGAGCGCGCTGAACACGACCACCGCGTCCCCGAGCGGGGCCTCCTCGGCCGCGACGAACGCCACGGAGCCCACACCGGGGAGGCGCATGCGCTCCCCCCGTTGCTCGTGCGCCGCGGCCCACGCCAACGTCAGGTCGGGATGCCGCGCGATGAGGCCGCAGAGCTCGCGCCCCGCGTACCCGCTCGCGCCCAGAACCCCGACGGGGATTTTATGCATTAGGGATGCATAAGATTGCAGGATGAGGGGCGGGGCGCAATGGGCGCTGGCTGGGCGGGGGATTCGGCGTACATTGAGCGACGGCCAGGCCGGACCACTTTTTCCGCCCGGCCGGACCCCGGCCCCCCGCCATTGCCGACCAAGAGCGACCGCCACACCGCCATCCTGGATCTGATCGACACCCGAGCGGTGGCGAGCCAGGAGGAGCTGCGCCGGCTGCTCCGCCAGCGGGGGTGGGACGTGACCCAGTCGACCTTGTCGCGGGACGTGCACGAGCTGCGTCTGGCGCGCCTGCCCACCGCGGACGGGGTGCGCTATTCCCGGTCCGATGGACGGGGCCGGGAGGATGCGGGACCCACCCTCGACGCCCTGCTGCCACAGCTCGTGACCGCGGTCGACGGCGTGGGAGAGCTGCTCGTCATCCGGACGCCCCCGGGGAGCGCACAGACCGTGGCGAAGGCGCTCGACGCGCATCCCCCGTCCGGAGTCGTCGGGACCATCGCCGGGGACGACACGATCCTCGTGGTCTGCCGGTCCGCGATCGCCCGCGAGCGGCTCGCGCGACGCATTCGTGCCCTTGCCGGGAAGGCGCCCGTCGTGTAATTATGCAGTGTGGCTGCATAGTTATCCGGCATCCTTTGGAGGCGCAGTGTCCCCACCCCCCCCGATCTCGACCATCGTGCTTGCCTATTCGGGCGGGCTCGATACTTCGGTCATCGTCCCGTGGCTCAAGGAGCACTACCGCGGCGCGCGCGTGATCTGCATGGCGGCCGACATCGGCCAGGGTCACGGTGAGCTGGACGGGGTGCGGGAGAAAGCGCTCGCCTCCGGCGCCGATGATTGCGTCATCGAGGATCTCCGGCACGAGCTGGTCGAGGATTTCATCTGGCCCACCCTGCGCGCGGGGGCGGTGTACGGCCGGAAGTACCTCCTCGGCACCTCGATCGCGCGCCCGCTCATCGCGCGGCGGCAGGTCGAAGTCGCGCGGCGCATGGGCGCCGATGCGCTCGCGCACGGCTGCACCGGCAAAGGAAACGATCAGGTCCGCTTCGAGCTCACCTTCGCGGCCTTCGCGCCCGATCTTCACGTCATCGCGCCCTGGCGCGAATGGGACATCCGGAGCCGCGAGGACGCGCTCGCGTACGCGGCGGCGCACAACGTGCCCGTGTCCGCGACGGCGGCCAAGATCTACTCGCGCGACCGGAACCTGTGGCACCTCTCGCACGAAGGCGGCGCGCTCGAGGATCCGAACTGGACGCCCACCGAAGACGTCTTCGAGCTCACGACCGCTCCGGCAGCGGCGCCCGATACGCCCGAGATGGTCACGATCGCGTTCGAGCGCGGGACGCCGGTGAGCGTCAATGGCGCGACGCTCGATCCGGTCGCGCTCGTGGCCGCGGTCAACGCGGTCGGCGCGCGGCACGGGATCGGTCGCGTCGACCTCGTCGAGGACCGCCGCGACCGCGCGCCGCGCGGTATCGGCGCCGGACGCGTCGAGGATGAGCACGTGCACGGCGGTGCCGAGCGCCTGCCAGGTCAGGTGGGTTGCCGGCGATGCGGCCAGCGCGGCTGTTGCTGTCATGCCCGGAGTGTCGAATGCGGACCCTGTCGAATGCATTACGGCGCCCGGTCGGCGCCTCGTACCGGGTCGCTGGACGCCGGAGGCCCGGACGCATGGAAGCGGCGGGGAGGTCCCGCCGCTTCCATGGTGCGCTGAGGGGCGCCTGGATTTGTCAGTGGCCGAAGCCGCCCGGGCCGCCG
>PLLD01000053.1 GCA_003141205.1 Gemmatimonadota bacterium | reverse complement strand
TACACGTGCACGAACTGCCGGTGGATGGAGGCGAACATGTTCACGCGCCCCGAGGTCAAGAGCGCGATGGACGCATTCGTTCTCGCGCGCTTGTTCACCGATGGGGACGGCACGCTGTACGACCGGCAGCAGGCGATGCAGCAGGCGCGCTACGGCACGGTGGCGCTTCCGTTCTACGCGATCGTGGCGCCCGACGGGCGCACGCTCGCGAGCTTTCCCGGTCTGACGCGTAACCCGGATGAGTTTCTGGCGTTTTTGCATCGGGGCGCGGTAGCGAATTGAGGCTCACGACACTCATGGCATGCGAGGATAGCTCTGTGTATCGATCGACCGTGGCAACAGTGATGCGTACGTGTGCGCCGATGCTCGCGGCCGCGCTGGTGGCGGCCCCCGCGGCGGGGGCGCAGGAAAATCCGGTCACGTGGACCTTGACGCCGAGCGCGACGACGGTTGCCCCGGGCGGGACGGTTTCGGCCAAGCTGTCGGCGACGATCGAGGATGGCTGGCACGTGTATTCGATCACGCAGGGTCCGGGCGGTCCGATTCCGACGCGCATCTCGCTCGCCGACGGGCACCCCTTCGTTCTCGCCGACGCGCTCAAGGCCCCCGCTCCGATATCCGGCTTTGATTCCAACTTCGGGATCACGGTGGAGACGTATGAGGGGAGTGCCGCGTTTACGCTGCCGTTGAAGGTTGCGGCGACGGCGCATCCGGGTGTGGACACGCTGGCCGTGCGGGCGCGGTATCAGGTGTGCAACGCATCGCTGTGTCTCCCGGCCAAGACCGAGACGGTGACCGCGCCGATCACGATTTCGGCCGCGGGCGCGGCGAAGAAAGCGGGCCACACGGCGAGCTAACTGCGGGCGACTACGCCCGCAGGCGATTACGCCCGCAGTCGCTGCTCGAGCACGGTCGTGATGCGGGCGCCATCCCAGCGGTACGCGAGGTGGCGGGTTTGGCGGCAGTGCGAGAGCACCGGCGGGCGGAATGCCGCCGCGCATTGTCCTTCCGGGTCGCGGACGCTGTCATAGGCGACGCCCCACGAGCGGCGCGCCCGCAGTGCCGCGGCGAGACGTTGGGAGGCGTCGTACTCATCGGCGGCGTAGACATCAGGCAGCTGGGAGCGGAGACCACGCAGGTCGTGGAGCCGNNCCAGTGTCGCCGTGAGGACGCGCATCGGTAGCTCCATGGGCGGAAGCTGTGTGGCGCGGAGGAAGCGCTCGCGATGGTAGCGCGTCTCGGCGATGGCGGTGTCCTCCGCGCGGGCCGCATAGTATGCGCCGACGGTTGCATCCGTGAATCGCCCGCCTCCCGGCGCGGGATGTGTGAAGGGAGCCATGATGTAACTCGCGTCCGCGCCGCTGACCCGGTCTTCCGGCGCGACCAACGAGAGCTCGCCGATCTCCGAGCGCAGGCGATCGTTGGTGAGCGATTCCACGATGATGACGGCGTCCCAGTCAGCGGAATCGGCTACTCGTTCGAACAGGTCGATCGGGGGAAATCGCTCGGGCACGATCCGGTAGGCGGGACGCCATGCGACGCGCCGAATCGGAAGTGTGTCGATCGCAGCCACTCGGCGATTCAGCTCCACCCGCCGCGCTCGGCATCGAGGTACCGGCGAACGAGGTAGAGATCGGTCACATGCCCGGAGCGCATGACGTCGAGCGCGGACCTCCCGCCAAAGGGGGGAGCGGTGTTGGGACGGCGAATCCAGCCATCGGCGAGCGTGTCATCCGGCAGGAGGATCCGCAACGCCTTATAGATCCCGAATACATAGGACAGGCGCTCCAGCGTGTCGCGCGGCAGCGCATCCGTCCCGTCACGCTTCCATTTGAAATACGTCGATCGCGGGATGCCGCCGAGCAGGGTGATTTGATCGGCGACGCTCAACGACCAATCCTTGGCGATCCGAAAAAAGGTCCGGAGCGCGGGCCGGGCGACGTCGGCGAGGTCGCGATGCTGGCTCGAGCGAGCGGCGAGGAGAGTCATGCGGTCTTGTGGTTCAGTATTGGACTATTATAGATAATAGTCTATAATAAGACCATACACAAGTTCCTGGGATCGGCCAGTGGCGTAGTGCCGCCGCCGTTGCCTTGTCGGACTCTGGCCGCTTGACCGGGACGAGACGCTTCACAATATTGGCGCGCCTATGCCCGAGCCACGCGTCGTTCACCGTGATATCGCCAAGGAAGATGAGCAGGTGCTCATCGCGCGCGTCCGGGTCGGCGATGCGCAGGCGTTCGAGACGCTCTTTCGGGCCTACTATCCCTCGCTGTGTGATTTCGTGTACCGGTACGTGCGCTCCCGTGCGGAATCCGAGGAGCTGGTGCACGATGTTTTCACGCGCATCTGGGAGCGCCGCCTCGAGTGGCGGGTGCACGGTGAGCTGCGGACCTATCTATTCGGAGCGGCGCGGAATCGCGCGTTCAACGCCCTCAAGCGGCTGGTCGTCGATCGGCGCTGGCGGGACGGCGCGCGGCAGGAAGCCGTCCGCGGGGATGCGGGTTGGGCGACCGGATCGGTCCTCAACGGTGCGCAGGAGCGACTCGAGGCCGAAGAGGTGGATGCCGCGATCGACCGCACGATCGAGGGGCTCTCCGATCGGTGCCGGATGGCGGTAACGCTGCGCTGGCGGCGGCAGCTTACGTATGCTGAGATCGCCGAGGCGATGGGGATCTCGATCAAGACGGTGGAGATTTATATCACGCGCGGGACGAAGGCCGCGCGCGCGGCATACGCGGAGATCCGGGCGTAGCTAGGCGCGTATAGGGGGTTTTTCCCGGCCCCTTGTCTCAGGGGCATGGACGGTTCGGCACTTGACGAGATCGATTGGGCGATCATCGACCGCTTCCTGGCCGGGGAATGCACGTCGGCGGAAGCGGCGCTCGTTCGGCGCTGGCTCCTCGCGAACCCCGGCGCGCGTGAGTTCCTCCGGCGGCTTCCTGGTGTGCTGGAGTCGGAGTCTACTGACCAGAGCACTGATCCGTCGGGCGCCACGACCTGGAATGCCGACGCTGCGTGGATGCGTCTGGCGAGCGAACAGGCCGATCTTGGCGCGCAGGGACTGACGGCCGGCGGTCCCGTCCTTCCGGCGCGGTACGCGGTTCTCGGGCGCGCCGCGCGGCGTGGCGAGCGCGGTGTCTGGATGGCCGCGGCCGCCGTGATCGCCGTCATCGGCACGATTGCAGTCGCACGCCGCGCCGCGGAGCATGCGCTTGGGATCCAGGGGGCTCCGATGCGGCAGTATGCCACGGCCGCGGGGGAGCGGGCGACGGTGCGTCTCTCGGATGGTACGGAGCTGACGCTGGCGCCCCTCAGCCGGGTTCGGGTGCCTCTGAGCTACGGCCGGAGCGCGCGTGAAGTCATGCTGGAAGGGGAGGCCGTGTTCACCGTCGTGCACGATGCCGGGCGTCCCTTCGCCGTGCGCGCGGGGTCGGCGATCGCGCGCGATGTGGGAACGCGGTTCGACGTGCGGGCGTACGGTGATGACCGCGCCGTCCGGGTCGCGGTTGCGGAGGGTCGCGTGTCCGTAACGGCGACCGGCAGCCGCGGTATCCCTGGTACCCCCGCGGGCGCCGGCGATGTCGCGGTGGTGACCGATGCTGCGGTCGCGCTCACCCATGGTGCGGATGTCGCTTCGATGATCGCGTGGACGGATGGCCGGCTGGTCTTTGACGGCGCCCCCGTGGCGGATGTTCTCGGCACGATCGGACGCTGGTACGACATCGACGTGACGGTCGCGACCCCTGCGCTCGCGGGCCGGTACGTCACGGCAACCTTCACGAATGCGTCGGCGGACGAAGTCCTGGCGAGTCTCGCGGTGACGCTCGATGCGCGCGTGGAACGGCACGGACGGATAGTGACCCTCGTCGCGCTGCGCGCCTCTCACGACAACTAGCCCACCTGCCCTCGAGATTGATACGCGTAGTTCGCGCACGATCGACGTAAGCAACGATCTCCCGGTCGACTGTCACGAGCGGCACGCCGGCCGGACACACGGTCCGTCGCCCCTTCTATAGATATGTGTGGGTTCCGCCGGGGAGGCTGTCATCCTCATGCCGGTGTCGGATCCGCGCCTCCGGGGGCGCGGTAACGTGAGCCATTCTCTCCTGAGGAATCGTCTTATGTCGTCTCCGCAATGTCGTGGCCGCCACATCACGAACCTCATGCTGCTGGGCGCCACCGCCCTCGCAGTCGCGCTGCCGGTCCGCGCGCGCGCGCAAGGCGCGGATCAGGAGCCGAAGCTGCCGACGACTGCCGCTGAGTTCGACTGGGGGCTCAACCTCTACGCGTCCTCCGTGCTGACCCCGGTCTCCGGATACGGCGCCCTTGTGCGTCCCGACTCGATCGAGCCCGCGATCAAGGACAAGACGCACGCGTGGATCACGCAGCTGCAGGCGTCCCCCGCCAAGGGGATTCAGCTCGATCCCACGGGAGAACTCTACGTCGCCGATGGGCAGGACGCGGTCGCGAAGCAGCAGTTCGCTGAGCGACTGGCGACGAAGGGTTTGAGCGCCGACGATCGCGCGTACACGCTGTTGCTGGCCACGCGCGTCTTCGCGCACCCCGAGAACGCGGAACGCATCACGACGGCGCTCGGCTACATGGCGCAGCTGGACGCCATGCCGAATTCCGTCATCATGTTCAAGTTCAAGGGGCGCGTATCGTTGGGTGAAGCGTATTACGTCACGGGCGACGGACCCGCAGTCACGACGCAGCTGACCAAGGCGCTCGCGATGACGCCACAGATCCCCTTCGAACGGCGGAAGCCGGTCTTCGTCCAGAGCCCTATCGCGATGCTGGCGGATGTGCTCTCCGGGGATCCCAGCGGCCACGCCCGGATCGATTCCATCGGGAAGGCCTTGCTCCCCCTCGCCACGGCGACTCCGGAGCAGATCGCCTCGGATTCGGCCTACTTCTGGTACTCGCGCTTCTTCACGGAAGAGTTCAAGGGCACCCTTCAGCTCACGGCGCATTTAGGGCAGCCGGCGCCTGTCGTTACCGCCATGCACTGGTACAACACGGATGCGCCGACAGTCGTTTCCGCAGCGGCCCCCGGTGCCCACTCGAAGACGCTCGGAGACGGGGTCATTCGACTCATGGAGTTCGGAGAGTACTCCTGCTATCCCTGCCGCATGGCTCTGCCGGGGATGGAGCGCATTCGCAAGGCGTCGCCGTCCAACGTGCAGGTCATGTACGTCACGCAGACCGAAGGCTCCTGGGGCGCCACGGCCTATGCACCCGATGATGAGGCGCAGCATCTGCAGCACTACTACGTGGAGCGCAAGCACTACGGGATGCCGATCGCTCTTTGGTCGGGGCCGAAGGACTCGACGATCGATTACGGCTTTCTCCCGCGCGAGAATCCGAGTGCCAAGGCCTACCCGATCCAGGCCACCCCAACATTCGTCGTCATAGATGGGAAGGGGATCGTGCGGCACATCTCGATCGGCTACTCGAGGGAGGTCGAGAAGCTGCTGAGCTCGGACATCCAGTACCTCGTCGGCGAAGCGAAGCGACAGGCGTCAGCGGCGCCTGCCTCCGAGTCGCCGTCGGCCCGTACGGCAATGGCAGGTCGATAGTCCTCGGCTTCCGTTCCCCTCAACACCACCCATGTCTGCATATAATCGGCGAGACTTTGTCGCCACGTCGTCGGTTGCCCTGGCCGGTCTCGCGCTGGGGTTCACATCGAGTCCGCTCAGCGCCCAAGCGCTGCGCTCCAAACAGCCGGTAGCCGCACTCCTTCCGGACATCATCGATCCCGACGCTCTGCGCCACCTCGCGCAGACGGCCATCGACGCCGCCAAGACTGCGGGCGCGTCGTTCGCGGACGTGCGGATCGCGAATCGCCGCATGTTCGAGATGACGTATTGGATTCCGGAGGAGCCGCCCGACAGCACGATCGGGTTCGACTACTCCTACGGGATCCGCGTCCGCGTCGATGGGGCGTGGGCGTTCGGGTATGGAGCGGATCCCACACCCGATGGAGTGGCGCAATCGGCGCGCATCGCCGTCGCGACCGCGCGCGGTCTTGCGAGGGCGAGCGGACCGGCCCCCGAATTCGCGGCGGCGCCGGTTGTCACCGGGGAGTGGGTGACGCCGGTCAAGGTCGACCCGTTCGCGGTGTCGCCCGACGAACACGCCTACATGTTGGGCGCGTATATCAACGCGGCTCGGCGCGTTCCCGATGGCGGCACCGGCCCCGCGGCATTCTTCTGGGTGAAGGAAACGCGGGTGTTCGCGTCGAGTGAAGGGTCGATGATCACGCAGCACCTGGCGCAGGCGCGTCCGCGCATCATTCTTCAGGTCGGCCGCCTTATCGGAATGGGGGCCAGAATGGAAGTCACGGAGCTGGCGCCCGCGGGCGCCGGATTCGAGGTCGCCCTCGGCCCTGCGCTGCAGGACAAGATCAAGGAGGCGACCGAGGAGGCAGCGCGCCTTGCCAGCTATCCCGAGGTCAACGTCGAGGTCGGGCGGTACGAAGCGGTGCTCGACGGGATGTCGGTGGCGGCCGTCGTCGGCGCGACGCTGACCCCCGCGCTCGAGCTCGAGCGCGTCCTGGGATTGAGCGCCGATGCCGGGGGCACAAGTTTCCTCTCGCCACCGGACCAGATCCTGGGGAAGCCGCTCTTCTCGTCGGTCCTCAGCATCACCGCCGAACGGGGGCTCCCGGATCTCGGCGCGGCGAAGTGGGATGACGAGGGGGTCGAGACAGAGGCCTTCCCGGTGATTCAAAAAGGCGCGGTCGTCGATTATTTCGGCACCCGGGCGACGGTGCCCACTCTGGCGAGTTGGTACAAGTCGCAAGGGAAGCCCGGCAAGCCGCATGGCTCGGCGGTCGCGTGGCTCCCGACGCGCGCACCGATCGGATCCGCGTCGCATCTCACGGTCGTGCCCGGAGCGACCGGCGTGACGCTCGACTCGCTGACTAAGCAGCTCGGCAACGGGGTGCTCATCCGCGGGGTGAACACGGCCCATTCGGATCAGCAGCTGACGAGTGGATCGTTCTATCCGGCTATGCTCTTCGAGGTGAAGAAGGGGCAGATCACCCGCCGCCTCAAGCATGGCGCGGTGCAATTCGGCACGAAGAAGTTCTGGAAATCCGTCACGACCCTGGGCGATGCCAGCTCCGTGCAGGCCTGCATTCGGAATGCGGCGAATGGCCAACCGTGGGTTCCGACGATTCAACCGATCATGGCGCCTGCGGCGCACGTCCAGGAGCTGAACGTGACGGCGATTGAGGACCGCGCCATATGAGCCCCCCCATGCGCATCGTGCGATCCCGCCCCTACTCCCTCGTGTCCGACACCCCCCGTCCGGGGCGTGTGCTGAACCGAGAGGAAGCGACGGCCCTGGCGACGAAACTGTTGGGGATGGTGAGTGACCGGTCCGTCGGGGTGCTGATCGAGCACACAGCGCTCGGCGTCACGAAGGTGGCGAACAACCGGATCGTCGGCAGCGATGATGGGGACGAGCTGACGATCTCCTTCAACTCCAAGTTCGGCAGCGGATTGCCGGTGACGATCGGGACGAATCAACTCGATGAAGCGACACTCCGCCGCGTCATCGAGGAAGCGAAGGGAATTGCCACGCCCTTGCCGCTGGCGGAAGATGCGGAAGCGGACGATGCGGACGACCCCAAGTACCACACGTACAACAAACGGGAGTATCTCCCGGTGTCGCTATGGCACGACAGCACGATATCCGCCATGGATACCGTGCGCGGGGATGTCGTGCCGCAGCTGATCGAGCAGGTAAAGGGAGCCAACCTGATCGGGGCCGCGACGGTGGGGATGACCGCGCGAGCGGCCCTCTATATGTATCAGCCGGGGCTCACGGCCTGGACGCGGGAGACGGACTGTGAGCTGACGATGACTGCCCGGACAGCTGACGGGACGGCGTCGGGGTGGGCGGGGCAGGCGCACCGGGACTGGAGCAAGATCGTACCCTCCGCTGTCGCCGCGGCGGCGATCGATCTGGCCAATCGGGGCAAGAATCCGGTGGCGATCGAGCCGGGACACCGGACAGCGATTCTTGGCCCCGCGGCGGTCGCGCAGCTTCTGCGACTCATGCCGGCGATGTTTGACGCGTACGACACGGACCACAACATGACGCCGTTCTCCCTGCAATCGACGACGGGCAAGACCAACAAGCTGGGACTCCGGGTCTTCGACCCGCGGATCCAGATGGTGTCGGATCCCGCGGACCCCGAGGGGGGATTCCCGTCGTTCTTCGAGGCGAACGGCAATGGGATCGCCGGACTCCCCATCCCGAAGATGATCTGGATCGAGGGCGGGGTCTTGAAGAATCTGGCCTACAGCGTGGGATACGCGTTGGCCAAAGGGAAAGACTGGTGCGAGCAACCGTACTCGGTGCGCCTCGGGCCGATGCCGGGAGTGACGACGTCGACGATCGAGGAGATGATTGCGGCGTGTAAGGACGGGATCTACGTCAACCGCTTCTCGGATGTATCGATCGTCAATCGAAAGACCGGCGTGATGACGGGGATGACCCGGGACGGGTGCTTCCACGTCAAGAATGGAAAGATCGATCGTCCGGCGAACAACTACCGCTTTACGGAGTCGCCGTTCTTCGTGTTCAACAAGCTGAAGATGATCGGCAATTCGCAGCGGACAGCGATGGGGTATACCCCGCCGGCCGACAGCGATTTCAAGGGGTTCGGGGCGTGGCCGCCGTTGGGTCGCGCGACGCGCTGGCCGCTGGCGCCGCTGGTGGTTCCGCCGATGATGATCGAGGATTTCAGCTTCACGGCGCTCGCGGACGCGGTCTAGAGAAAGTCGAAGGGAGAGAGTAGAAAGTAGAAAAAGGGGGAAGGAGGACGCCCGCTCGCGAGTGCTGCTGCCGCAGCTCGTGGGCGGGCGTCGTGCGTTCGGGCACCGGGCATGCCGCTATTGCGGACCAACCGCAAAGATCACTACACTATGCGCCCGAGGTGCGCGGCAGAGCCGTCCTGACCGACGGATGCCGATCATGCGTCATGTCGAGGTGCGGCCGGCCGGATGATTCCCCACAGCGTTCCACGTCGTGATTCGCAGGCCACCCCAGCGCACGCGGCCAGCACGCCGGACCCGGCGGGGGACGAGCAGGCTCTGGTCGCCCGCATCCGCGATGGGGACCGCGCCGCATTCGAGGTGGTCTTCGATCGATACGCCGCCCAGCTGGTCGCCTTCGCACGGGCGCAGGTGGGATCGACGGCGGTCGCCGAAGAGATCGTGCAGGATGTCTTCTTCGCCGTGTGGATGGGCCGGGAGCGGTGGATCGTGCGGCGATCCGTTCGCGCATACCTCTGCCAGGCGGTGCACAATCGGGCGCTCAATTACCATCGGGACCATCGCGACGAACAGCAGCGATTGGATTCGATCGATGCTGCATCCGCCGCCGAGCGCTGCGAAGCGCCCGAGCGCGCGGATGATCGATTGACGAATGCAGAGCTGCGGCAGGCCATTCACCGCGCGATGGCGACGCTACCCGAGAAGAACCGGCAGGTCTTCCATCTCGTCCGCCGGCAGCAACTGACCTATCCGGAAGTCGCGGAGGTGCTCGGGATCTCGGTCAAGTCGGTCGAAGCACACGTGCACCGGGCCGCGCATGCCTTGCGTGAGCTCCTCGCGGGGTGGCGCCCGTAGGCGATCGCTGACTGCGGGGTATCGTACGTCATTGCGAGCCGGCGCAGCCGGCGAAGCAATCTCGTGTCGAACCGCGATCCCGTTCCTCCCGCGCCCCATATAGGGGGGCAGGAAAAATTCGTGTCCCATCAATGTGGAGCTTGATCAGGGGGTCCTGCGCGGGGTCGATCCGGCGGTGCTGGTCCGGTATGCATCCGGGGAATCACCGGCCGACGAAAGCGCAGCGCTGGAGCGGTGGGTAGCGGATAATCCCGCCCGCGCCCAGGCGCTGAACGATTTTGTCCGCGCGTGGGCGCTTGCCGCCGAGTCGGACGCGGTGCCGGATACGAAGGCGCTGTGGAACAGACTGAACGCCGCGATCGATGCGACGGACGGGACACACGCTCCTCAGCGGCCGGCGCCGGCCCTTGCTCCCATGCCCGTGTCGTGGCACGCCGCGCGGCCAAGTCTGGCGTGGATGGGGATCGCGGCTACACTGGTGCTCGCGATGGGCGGAGCGGTCGGGCTGCGCCTGGATCTGGCGGGTGCTTGGCATCGCACTGCAGACCGTGCATACACGACGGCGGCAGGGCAGCGCGAGACTGTCACACTCGCTGACGGCACCGGGTTTACGCTCGCGCCCGCAAGCACGCTACGCGTTCCCGGCGCATACGCAGCAGGGAACCGCACGGTCATGCTCGAGGGTGAAGCCTTTTTTACCGTCGTGCATGACAGCCGGCATCCTTTCGCGGTTCGCGTGGGGCGGACGGTCATGCGGGATGTCGGGACGGCCTTCGACGTGCGCGAGTACGCGCGTGATGGGGCGGTTCGCGTGGCCGTCGCAGAGGGCGAAGTGGCCGTCACAGGTGCGGCGCGGTATTCGAGGCCGACGCGATCTGTGCCCGTGATGCTGCACGCGGGTGATGCGGCAACGATCGGCGACACGAGTGTGATGGTCAGGCATGGCGCCGACATCGCGAGCATGATTGGCTGGACGAAGGGGACGCTCGCGTTTGACGGAGTAGCTCTGTCCGCGGTCCTGGCGGACCTCTCCCGCTGGTATGGTGTGAGCCTGACGGCGCCCGATACGGTGCTGGCGGCCCGACCGGTGAGTCTGCATCTCGCCAACCCGACGTTGACAGAGGTGCTGCACGGCTTGGCCGACGCCGTGGATGCCCGTATCGAGCGCCACGCGGATGCGGTGATGCTCATTCCGCGCTCTTCCCGCACGACCCGATGACTCTTTTCCGCACGCGTGTGCGACGCGGCCGAGTGAGGTCTGTGAGATTGGCGTTGGCATCCGCCGGTGTCTGCGTCCTCGTCAACGCCGGCGGTCGCGCCGTGTCGGCGCAGTCGCCCGATCCTTCCGGTGTCGCGGTGCAGCTGGCTGACCGCGGGCCGATCTTTTTTGCATCAGCCGAGCGCGGCCGGCACGCGGCGGATGTGCGGACGACGTCGATCTTCCGTCAGCGCGTGTCGCTCCACCTCGCGAACGCGACCGTCGCGGATGCGCTCGGTACTCTCGCGCGGCAGAGCGGGCTGGAGCTCATCTACGACAAGAGCGCCCTGCCGAACGGTGCGCGCACATCGATCAGCGCGGATCGCCTGACGATCGCGAGCGCCTTGAATGAGATCCTGCTCGACACCGGTCTCGACGTCGAAGTCGCGGAGAGCGGATTCATCACACTCGTCCGGCACGGGAGCGCCGCCGACCCGCCAAGCGGCGCGCGGCAGGGAACGACCCGCATCGTCGGGCATGTGACCGATGCGACCCTCAAGACGCCGCTCGCGCAGGTGGTCGTGCGGATCCAGGGGGGAGGGGTGGGGGCGAGCTCGGACGAGAGCGGCCGCTACACGTTAACGGGGGTCGCACCCGGCACGTACCACGTGACCGCGCGCCGCGTGGGCTATCAGCCTCTGACACGGGATGTCACGGTCAGTGCGGATCAAAGCGCGACGCTCGATTTCGCGCTTGCGGCGGCGCCGACCAAGCTGGACGAAGTCGTCACGACGGCGGTGGGGAATCAGCGCCGGTATCAGGTCGGCAACGTGATCTCCACGATCAATGCCGATTCGATCGCTCCGACAGCGCCGATCACGAGCCTGACCGATCTCATCTCCGCTCGTGCGCCGGGGGTGCAGGTGCTCGAGACGAGTGGTCTAACGGGTGCCGGGGAATCAATCCGGATTCGGGGGCTTACGAGTCTCGTTCTGCAGAACGACCCGATTCTCATTGTCGATGGCGTTCGGCAGGACAACTCGGCCGGCGGCGATCTCGCGGCCTACTTCGCGAACTACGCCGGGGGGACGCACCCCACTCCGACGCGGTTGAACGACATCGACTTCACCGACATCGCCACGATCGACGTGTTGAAGGGGCCGGCGGCGTCCACGGAGTATGGTACGGACGCGGCGAACGGCGTGATCGTTATCACAACCAAGCGCGGCACCGCGGGGCGGCCGCAATGGCGGGCGTCGGCCGAGCAGACCGAGAGCGGGATGCCCGTGACATTCCCCGATCTCTACTACAGTTGGGGGCACACGACGGATGGAACCGGCGCCGCGGTCGCGTGTCCTCTCCTGCCGCTCTACCTCGCATACGGGGACAATACCGGGGGCGGCACCTCCGGTACCTGTATCGCGGATAGCGTGACGAAGGAGAATCCGTTGAACGACCCCGCGACATCGATCTTTGGAGACGGTCGCCGAGGCAAGTACGATCTGAGTGTGAGCGGTGGGTCGGACGCGGTGCGGTATTACGTGGCGGGCGGGTTGTCCAATGAGACCGGGATCGTGCGCATGCCGGCTGTTTTTCGGGAGCTGGCCGACACCGCTGCGTTGGGCTTGCCGTCATCCGCGCTTGGGCCTAACAGCGAAGACCAGGGGTCGGTGCGAACGAATGTGGCGATCCGCCTGGGCGCGACCGCCGACATGACGGTGACCGGGAATTATCTGTCGACGTATCAGCAGACGCCGAATGCGTCGGCGCTGTATAGCGGGGTTTTCTCCTATGCGGCTCAAAGCGGCGCCGCGTATGCCTACGGGTACGGATACCCGGATTTGACCCCTCTGGGGTCATTCTCGACGATCGGCTCGGAGAACCTCTCGCGTGTGACAGGGGGGATGACGGGGAATTGGCGTCCTGTGAGCTGGTTCGTGGGGCACGCTACGGTGGGGTTGGATCATGAGTCCTTCCGCAACCAGGATCTCGTGTATCCGCTCGCGGATCCATCGTACCAGGGATTCTCGGCCCCCTTTCTCGGGGTGGGCATGATCAACACGGATGTGTACTCGGTCGATGTCCGAGGCACGGCGACGGCCGCGCTCACGCGCGGAGTCCGCTCCGCGACGACGGCGGGAGTCCAGCTGGTCGATACGCGCAACAGCGGCCAGACGGCCAGCGTCTCCCACATCACGGCGACGAATCTGACGTTGAATGGAGCAACCAGCCCCTCGGTCACGCAGATCGGCAACAGGGCCGCAACGCTGGGCGGGTACGCCGAGGAGCAGGTTGCTGTGGTGGACCGGCTCTTTGTCACCGGTGCGTTGCGCCTCGATGCCGCGAGTGGATTCGGCTCCGCCTACAGCGTTGCCGCCTACCCGAAGGCGAGCGTTTCGTGGCTCGCCCTGAACGGGAGCGCGACGACGGTTAGGGTGCGCGCGGCCTTTGGTGAGTCCGGTGTGCAGCCGATGAATGGCGCGGCGCTCCAACTGTATAGCGCGACCGCCGCCGCGGCGAATGGGGCAGCGGTGACGGGGTATGGGCTCAGCTGGCCGGGGAACCCCCAGCTGCGCCCGGAGCGCACCGCGGAGTACGAGGGGGGCGTCGATATCGGCGCGTGGCACAATCGGGTCAGCCTGGAGCTGACGGCGTACGCCAAGATGACCCACGATGCCCTTATCAATGAGAATCTTGGCGCAACGCTGGGCAGCTATACCTACCAGGAGAATATCGGAGACGTCCGGAATGGCGGTGTCGAGGCGGCGCTGAGCGTCACGCTGATTCAGGCGCCCCAGCTAACGTGGGATGTCACGCTGAATGGATCGCTGAATCACAACAAGCTGGTGTCCCTCGCTCCCGGCGTGGCGGCACAAACGTTCTTTGGCGATCAGACGGTGTTCCGCCAGGCGCCCGGGTACCCATTGTATGGATTGTGGGGCACGAGCGTCTCCTATGCGGACGTCAACCACGACGGGGTGCTCGAGGCGAATGAAGTCACAGTAGCGGACTCCGCGACGTTCATTGGCTCCTCTACACCGACCCAGGAGGTCTCGCTCGGCACGCACATCGGCCTGTGGAACGGCGCCGTAGTGCTCGGGGCGCTGGCGGATTATCGCGGAGGATATCGGATCGCGAATTCGGAGGCGTACGCTGGCGCGGATCTCGGTCAGAACCAACTCGGACAGAATGTGCCGACAGGGGCGCTATGGGAGCAGGCGCGAGGCGTAGCGGGTTTGCCGGGGTTCGCGCAATGCTGTTATGAGCCGGCCGATTTTCTCGAAGACGGGTCATTTGTGCGTCTTCGGGAGGTGTCGCTGACATATGCGCTGCCGCGCCGGACGGTGCGTACGATACGCGTTCAGAGCCTGAGCCTGACGGGGGCGGTGCGGAATCTTGCCCTGTGGACGCGGTATACCGGTTCCGATCCCGAGGTCAGCACGCGGGCCGTGCAGTTCGCGCCGACGTCCAACAGCAACGGAGTCAACAACGACGTGCGCGAAGGATACGGAGCGGTGCCGCTGGCCCGGTATTGGGTACTGCGTCTCAACGTGGGACTGTAGATGCCGCGCTCTGTCGTGCTAGCCGCGGCCGTGATCGCCCTGACATCCGCCGTCGGATGTCGTCCCAGCGATGTGCTGCAGGTACCTCCGCCGGCGGGTGTGGTCGCGGGGGGAGCGCTCAATAGCCAAGCGGGGGCGGAGGCCGCCTATACCGTCGCGCGGTTCCAGCTGTTCGGGGGGATGGTGGGGCCGTACGGCCAAGGCGTGCTTGCGTGGAGTGAGCTTCTGAGCGATGAGCTCACGTATGCGGGGTACTCGTTCTACGCCATTCAGGCGAACGTCGATGGGCGTTCGACGCGCGGGGACGCGAATTTCCAGGAGTCGGGTGATACTCCGTGGCAGACGCTGCTGCAGGGACGGTCGGCGGTTCTGCTCGCGATCCCTGGGCTCATGCAATACGAACCCGCCGCCGGTCGAAGCAAGGTCGGGGAGGCGTATGCGCTCGCGGGGTATGCGGAGCTCCTCTTGGCGGAGGACTACTGCGCCGGGACGCCGCTCGATCGCGTGATTCCGGGGGGCGGCATTGACTACGAGATGTCGTTATCCACCGACT
>PLLD01000128.1 GCA_003141205.1 Gemmatimonadota bacterium | reverse complement strand
ACGCCCGCGCCGCCGAACAGCCCGATCTTGCCACCCTTGACGAAGGGCGCGATGAGATCGATGACCTTGATCCCCGTCTCGAAAACCTGGGTGTCGGGCGCAAGGTTCACGAATGCGGGGGCCGCGCGGTGGATCGGCCAGCGCGGCGCGCTGGCGGGGATCGCCGGTCCGTCGTCCACCGGAATGCCGAGGACATTCAGGATGCGGCCAAGAGCCGCCTCACCGACCGGCACCGTGATCGGCCCGCCGGTATCGACGGCGTCCATTCCGCGCTGCACGCCATCGGTGCTCGACATCGCCACCGCACGCACCTGATCCCGCCCGATGTGCTGCTGCACCTCGGCGATGACGTGCACCCCCGACCCTTCCGCGCCCGGCGTCGCCGGGCCATGGATATCGAGCGCGTTCAACAGCTCCGGCATGTGCTCGGCGTCGAACTGCACGTCGAGCACCGGTCCGATCACCTGCACCACCTTTCCGACGCCCTGATCCGCCATGGTCACTCCCTATCCCCGTATCGCGTGAACTTCTTAACTTTGTAGCGCCGACGCCCCACCGACGATCTCGGCGATCTCCTGCGTGATCTGTGCCTGCCGCGCCCGGTTGTACGTACGCCGGAGTTCGCCGAGGATGTCCGTCGCGTTGTCGGTCGCATTCTTCATGGCCGTGCGCCGCGCGCCTTGCTCCGCCGCGACCGTCTCCACGAGCGCCCGATACACCGTATTCCGCACGTAGGCGGGCAGGAGCTCGGTGAGGATCGCGTCGGCCGAGGGCGCCAGGATGTAGTCCCGCCGCCATTTGCGAGGGCCCGCCGCCGCGTCCGGCGCGGGCGCGTCCGCCGGCGGCTCGACCGGCAGCACGCGCTCGGCCACCGGAGGCGTCGACAGCGGCGAGATGAATCGCGCGGTCACGACGTACACCGCGTCGAGCGTCCCGGCACCGAAGGCGTCCATGAGCGGCGTCACCAGTCGCGCGGCATCCGCGGCACCCGGGCGATCGCCGATGTCCGTGTGTCCCGCGCCGAGCGGACGCCCGAGATAGCGAAAGAATCCGATCCCCTTGCGGCCGACGATGTGCAGCTCCACGGCCGTGCCATCGCCCTCCAGGCGGGCGATGAGATTGCGCGCCTCGCGGATCAGGTTCGCGTTGAACGCACCGGCGAGTCCGCGGTTCGACGTGAGCAGGAGGACGCCGGCACGCCGTACCGCATCGGGCTGGCGCAGCAGCGGAAAGCGCTCGGCCAGCTCCGGCGCGTAGAGACTCGCGATCACTTCGCGCAGCGCCGCGGCGTACGGCCGAGCCGCGACCACGCGGTCCTGCGCGCGCTTGAGCTTCGACGTGGCGACCATCTCCATCGTTCGCGTGATCTTCCGCGTGTTCTCGACGGAGCGGATGCGCCCCTTGATCTCCCGTCCTTTCGCCATCAGCCGGTGGCTGCGCCCTCGGGCGGAGCGGCGCTACTCAGCGCGCCGCGGCGGCCGGCACGGCCGTGACCGCGCTCTGGCGCTGCCGCTGGAAGTCCGCGGTGAAGCGCTCGACCGCGCCGCGCAACGCGGCCTCCGTTTCCTTGCTCAACGCCTTTTCGGTGCGGATCCGTGGCGCGATGTCCGGCGCCTGCGCCGCCAGGAACTGATGGAATTCCGTCTCCCAGGCGCGGATGTCGCTGACCGCGACCGCGTCGAGGAAGCCGTTCGTCACGGCGTAAATCCCCACGACCTGCAACTCGACCGGCATCGGCCGGTACTGCGGCTGCTTCAGGAGCTCGACGGTGCGCACGCCGCGATCGAGCTGCCGCCGCGTGGCGGCGTCGAGATCCGACGCGAACGCCGAAAAGGCCTCGAGCTCACGGTATTGCGCGAGGTCGAGGCGCAGCCGGCCGGCGACGGCCTTCATCGCCTTGATCTGCGCCGATCCGCCGACGCGTGAGACCGAGATGCCGACGTTGATCGCCGGACGCACGCCGGCGAAGAACAGGTCCGTGTCGAGGAAGATCTGTCCGTCGGTAATCGAGATCACGTTCGTCGGGATGTAGGCCGACACGTCCCCGGCTTGCGTCTCGATGATGGGCAGGGCGGTCAGCGATCCGCCGGGCTTGAAGATCGTCTTGTTATCGACGATGCCGGGATCTTCCCGCAGCTTCGCCGCGCGCTCGAGCAACCGCGAGTGGAGGTAGAAGACGTCGCCCGGGTATGCCTCGCGTCCCGGTGGACGGCGCAACACGAGGGAGAGCTCGCGGTACGCCGCGGCCTGCTTCGTGAGATCGTCGTACACGCACAGCGTGGGCTTCCCTTCGTGGTACATGAAATACTCGGCCATCGCGCAGCCGGAATACGGCGCGATGTATTGCATCGGCGCGGGCTCCGACGCGGGAGCATTGACGATGATCGTGTAATCCATCGCCCCCTCCTGCCGCAGCCGCGCTTCCACGCCGCGCACCGTCGACGCCTTCTGCCCGATGGCGACGTACACGCA
This sequence comes from Gemmatimonadota bacterium, assembly GCA_003141205.1. GTDB lineage: Bacteria > Gemmatimonadota > Gemmatimonadetes > Gemmatimonadales > Gemmatimonadaceae > FEN-1251. The sequence goes on along the minus strand of PLLD01000128.1, from coordinate 6,769 downwards.
GATGACGCCCGTGCCCTTCTGATTGATGATCGTGTCGATCGCGATCGCGGTCTTCCCGATCGCGCGATCGCCGATGATCAGCTCGCGTTGGCCGCGCCCGATCGGGATCATCGCGTCGATGGCCTTGATCCCCGTCTGCAACGGCTCGCGCACCGGCTGCCGCACGATGATCCCCGGCGCCGGGGATTCGACCTTGCGGCTCATCGTCGTCGCGATGTCGCCCAGCCCATCGATGGGGCGCCCGAGCGCATCGACCACGCGCCCGACGAGAGCGGGTCCGACCGGAACCTCGAGCACGCGACCCGTGCGACGGACGTCATCGCCCTCGCGCAGGATTCGGTAGTCGCCGAGAACGACGGCACCGATGTTGTCCTCTTCGAGATTCAGGGCCAGCGCGGTGACGACCTCGCCATTCTCCGACGCCGTGATCTCCAGCATCTCACCAGCCAGAGCCTGCGCCAATCCGTAGATGCGGACGATGCCGTCACGGACCTCGAGAACCGTGCCGACCTCGTCGACATCGGCGTGCTTCAGGTCCGCCGCCTCGATCTCGCGGAGGAGGATGTCCTTGATCTCGCCGGGTCGCAGGAGGGTGTCAGACGCCATGGTCGGGGAAAAAGGTGCAGGACGGCCAGCGATCGGGCCAGGTCGGGGTACAGCTTGTGAAATTTATCACAAGGCAAGCCCGCCGCAAGGCGCGACGGGGGAGAATCAGGCTCGTACCGCGCGCGCGCAGCGCTCGAAGAGGTCTACCGCGCGAAGCCGCGCGAGGGATGCTGCCCGCACGCCGAGCACACGCTGCGCCGTCGCGGACAGATGCGAGAGCGAGCTGAAGCCGAGCACCGTCGCGACGTTCTCGAGATCGAAGCCGGGATTCTTGGCCAGCTCGGCGGCCGCCACGAGGCGCACGAGGTCGATGACGCGTTTGAGCGTCGGCCCGGCACCCAGGGCGAAGACGCGGCTCAGATGCTCGCGTGTCACGCCGACGGAACGCGCGAGCCCGTCGGTGCGAACCGGCAGCCCTGCGTGCGCCACCACACGGGACCACGTACGCGTCTGCAGCGGTGATATCAGGCCCAACACGACGGGTGGCGCCGCCAGGGCGTCGGCGAAGCGCGCGCTGAACCCCGCGGGCAGCACGAGCGCCTGGAGCGCCGCGTCATCGATGCCGTCGATCAGGACGTCGGCGACATCGAGCTCCGCGCATCGCGCGACCACGGGGGCGTCCGTCGTCCGGAGCGGCGTCAGGGCGAAGAACGGCGCGCTCGGAAATTCGCGCGCCAGGCTCGCCGCCCGCCACCCTTCATCCGACGGGGCGCCGAGATCGACCAGCACCGCATCCACGAGCGACGCGCGAAACGCGCCGGCGAGGTCCGCCGCGGTGCGGACGATCTGAATTCGGGCGTGCCGGTGCGGAAACGCGGCGCGCGCGAGAGCCCGGACCGGTGGCCGGGTGGTGTGGATGACGATGCGGGGCGGCGGGGCGAGGGACGGCACGTCGCCGTCACCCCGCGACGCCGGCGGTGGTGGCGAGTTCGGCCCGCCCTTCGATGAACTGCCGGACGACCGGGTCCGTCGTATGCCGGATCTCATCCACGGTGCCGACCTGGCGCACCTTTCCGTCGTACAGCATCGCGATCCGCGTGCCCACCGCGTAGGCGCTGCGCATGTCGTGTGTGATGACCACGGCCGTCACCCCGAGCTGTCGCTGCATGCGCATCATGAGATCATCGATCACGGCGGCCGTGACGGGATCGAGACCGGTCGTGGGCTCATCATAGAGGATGTACTTCGGCCGCAACGCGATCGCGCGCGCGATCCCGACGCGTTTGCGCATGCCGCCGGACAGCTCGGCCGGAAACTGCCGCTCGATGCCCGGAAGATCCACCAGATCGAGCGCCTCGTGCACGCGGTCGCGGATCTCGGTCGCCGTCAGCGTGCCGCGCTTGCGCAGCCCCATGGCGACATTGTCTCCGATCGACATGGAGTCGAAGAGCGCCGCGAATTGAAAGACGTAACCGATGCAGGCCCGCAGCTCGGTGAGCTCGCTCCGCGTCAGCTGCGGGACGTGCAGGTCGTCGACGATGACGTCGCCGCTATCCGGCTCGAGCAGCCCGACGATGTGCTTGATGGCGACCGACTTCCCCGTGCCCGAGAAGCCGATGATGACCATCGTCTCCTTGTCGTACACATCGAGCGAGAACCCGTCGAGAACGACCTTCGGTCCGAACGACTTGTGCACGTCGCGAAGAGAGATCACGCAGCAAAGCTAGCGAGCGCGCGTCCCACATCGCCCTCGCGCAACCGCTTGAGTGCCCGGTCGCGGAGCTGGCGGACCCGCTCCCGGGTCACGCCAAGGAGCGATCCGATCTCCTCCAGCGTGTGCTCGCGTCCCCCTTCGAGTCCGAAGTAGAGCCGGATGACCCGTCCGTCGCGTGGAGGCAGCGCGCGCAACGCTCGGTCGATCTCATCCAGCAGGAAGCGGTTCATCGCCGCTTCCTCCGGATCGGGAAGATCGTCGCCCACGAACCGCTCGATCAGCGAGCGGTCCCCCTCGGGATCCATCGGGGCGTCGAGACGGACGTCACCCGTATTCAACGCCGCGAGTGATTGAACGACCTCGACAGAGAGACCGGTGAGCTGAGCGAGCTCCTCGCGCGTCGGCTCGCGCCCCCGCTGCTGCCGGATGATCTCCGACGCCTTCACGATGCGCGAAAGATCGGCCGTGCGGTTGAGCGGCACGCGCACGGTCCGCCCCTGGCGGGCGAGCGAGGATAGGATGGCCTGCCGGATCCACCACACCGCATAGGAGATGAACTTCACCCCCTGGTCCGGATCGAATTTCCGCGCCGCGGTGAGCAGCCCGACGTTCCCTTCCCCGATGAGGTCGATAAGGGGCAGGCCGCGATTCTGATATTTCTTCGCAACGGAGATCACGAACCGGAGATTGCGCCGCACGAGCTCCTGCAGCGCGTCGTGATCGCCCGTGCGGATCTTGCGGGCGAGGTCGAACTCCTCCGTCCCCTTGAGCAGGGGGTAGGTGCTCACCTCATAGAGGTATTGATCCAGAATGTCGCGCTCCGGCTCCGCGGACATGATCCCCGCGGAGGGAGTGGTCCTGCGCCGACGGCTGGCGGGCAGGACGCGAGGGACGGAGCGGATCTGGACGGGCATCTCGAGCTGGGGCATCGCGCGTCGCTCAAAAAAAAGGTGGTCCAAGATATGAGCCCGCTCGTTTTGCGCCAGCCCCACCTCGATTGACTCACCCTGAGTCCGCTTGTAGCTTGCCCGCTTCCGTGAAACGGGTCGTCGCGGCATGCAGTTTGCCGTGGCGGCCGGATCAGCGGGACGGGTGTGCGGGGGCGTAGCTCAGTTGGGAGAGCGCTTGAATGGCATTCAAGAGGTCAGGGGTTCGATTCCCCTCGCCTCCACCCGGGGCGGTTAGCTCAGTTGGTTAGAGCGCCACGTTGACATCGTGGAGGTCACAAGTTCGAGTCTTGTACCGCCCACTGCGTGGGAGAGAGGAGAAGGGAGAAAGTAGAAAATAGAGAAAAGCTACTCTCTCCTTTCTACCTTCTACTTTCTGGCCGCGCAGCGGCCCCTCTCTCCTTTCTACTATCTCCGCTCTGGTTTAAGGCCTTACTGCTTCTCGAATACTCCGACGTCCTTGGCCGGCTGTCCCTTCGCGTTCGTGCCCGTCGTCGTGATGGTCAATACTTTCCCGTCCGCAGAAACGACGCGTTGCAGGGTCGCGACGACCTTACCGCCTTTTTTCCGCGTGATCTGCACGGTCGAGGCGTCGGTCTGCATCAATGACACCATGTCGTAGTCCGGTCCGCCCATGGCCGGGTTGTCCTTGCCATCGTAGTTGGCGGTGTAGCCGGTCGTCGTCGGGTTCCCTTGTCCGTCGACGCCTTTTGTGGAGACCTTGAGCCCCTGTCCCGCCTTCTCGTATGTCACGATGAGGCTCTTCGGCATGGGACTGAGCTCGTACTTCGACTTCGCGACATCGAGCTTCCAGCTCCCGATCGCGCGATCGGTACCCTGCGCGGTCAGTACCGTCGCGGGGCCCAGAATCGCGAGCACCGATCCGAACGCAAGCGCGCGCATGAGTGACATGGCGTTCCCCCTTATGATGTGCGTTTTTTTGTGCATCAGGACGTGCATCAGGTTGACGTCGTGCGGCCGTTCCCGAGCCCCCGGACTTTCGCCAATGCTACGTCCGCCGCAAGGTGCCCGGCAAGCGCCTACTCGAGCGGGATGCGGCGGCTCCCATTGCGGGCGAGCCACTGGTCGAAGGTCTGGAGCGCCGGATTGGCGTCGACCAATCCGCCGCCCTGAGCGCCAGTTGCCCCCACCACCGCAATGATCTTCTTCTCGGCCATCGGGGGTCTCCATTGCTGATTCCGGTACCCGTGATCCGCCCCAAGCTTAACGCCGGATCTGCCGAACGTGGGGAGCCCCCACAGATCATTTCCATCCCCTACCCTGCGAATTCCCTGCGATCTATGTTCCTGCCCTGTCCAGTGAGAGGACACACACACGGACGCTGCTACATTGACTCCACCGCGTGGATGGCAAGATCAGGGAAGTTGCGTAAGCAATTGATGCATGAGCGTTGCGCCCGTAGCTCAATTGGATAGAGCATCTGACTACGGATCAGAAGGTTGGGAGTTCGAGTCTCTCCGGGCGCGTTTCGTCCGCGATCGATCGGAAGTCGAGCCGTCCGCGCCCCAGAGGCGTGGGCGGCTTTTCACATCCACGGCGCCCACGAGGGATCCCTCCGATGGAGAAACGACTGGCAGGGCCGACGCCTCCGCGAGCCCACCCCCCAATGACGATCCGTTAGCGCCCCGTTCTCCCTCCGAGCTCCGCGGCCGCTTCCGCGACCAGCGTGGCTTCCTTCTGAAGCACGGCGCCGGCGCGCACGATCTCGGAATCCGCTTCCGCCCACCGTCGCTGCTCGATCGCTTCCCGTACGCCGGGTACGGTCTTCACACCGTACCCCGTGTAGAGACCGGGGGCGTAGAGGAGGTGCCGATACCACGGACGGCCGGGCAGGCCGTCCGGGGACAACAGTGCGCGCTCGCTCTGCACGAGCGTCGAGTTGGCCGTAGCGACTGCCGGCCCCGCCAGCGCCGAGCCATCGCCCGCGGCGACGGCCGCGACCGCTCGGTCGTACGACGCCGCGCTTCGCGTCAGGGCGTCGAGTCCGTTCTCGAGTGGGGCAAAATCAAGGTGGGGAGCCAGCGGAAGCGAGTCCGGCGCGACGGTCGGATCGCGCGGATCGGACGTGGCGGCGAACACGCCATCGCGCAGCTCGCGGTTCCGCTCCACGATGTCGTCCGCGCCACTCTTCGCGAGATCGCGCAGCTCCGTCACGTACCGCCCGACCGTCTCCGCGAGCCCCACGAAGTCGTACGGAATGAGCTGCGCATCGGCCAGCCGCATCACGGATGTGCCCACGGTCTGCGCCATCGCGCGCCCATACACGAAGCTCGAATCGGAAAAATGGGTGAACCAGTAGTAGTCGTCGTAGATGGAGTGGTAGATGCCCTCAGTGTCCTCGCCGGCGAACTCGTAGTTCAGCGACGGGACGCCGAGATGCTGCAGAAAGGGAGTGAAGTCCGAGCCGGAGCCGAGGGCGCCGATGTGGATCGTGGAATGCGCCCGCAGATCCGAACGCTCCACGGCGGTGCCCGAGCGAATGTGCGCCGCGGCCGCTCGCTGCCATGCCGAGATGTGGACCTCGGGATCGACAACGTCACGCGCGATGCCATTGACGAACTGCTCGAGCACGTGGGACCCTTCGACGCCGAGATACCCCCGCCCGTTGACGTCCGTATTCAGATACGCGATGGCGTGGCGCTGCAGCTCATCGGCATGGGTCTCCGCCCATTCGGTGGACCCCAGGAGCGCCGGTTCTTCGCCGTCCCACGCGCAATAAATGATCGTGCGCCGCGGCCGCCATCCCTGCGCCACGAGGGCACCCAGTGCGCGCGCCTCCTCGAGCAGCGCCACCTGGCCGGAGGTCGGATCCTGGGCGCCATTCACCCAGGCATCGTGGTGGTTTCCCCGGACGACCCACTCATCGGGCGCGGCGCCCCCCGGGATGCGGGCAATGACGTCGTACAACGGATGCCGGTCCCAGTTGAACTTGGCCTTGAGATGAACCCGTGCGGGACCGGGGCCCATTCGATACGTGATCGGAAGCGCGCCACGCCACGCGGACGGCACCAGCGGGCCGGCGAGCGCCGCCAGGAGCGGCTGCGCGTCGCCGTACGAGATCGGGAGAACCGGGATCTTGGTCAGCGTCGTCACCTCGCTCAACGACAGTCGCTTCGCGTCGGGCGTCGCACCAACCCCCGGTGTGAGGGGATCCCCCGGATAGACCGGCATGTCCATCACGCTGCCCCGCTGCACTCCGTCGCGCGACCGCATGGGGCCAGCCGGAAAGACGCTCCCGGCCGCATACCCATCGTCGTGCGGATCGGAGTAGATGAGACACCCGACGGCCCCATGCTCCGCCGCCACCTTCGGCTTGACCCCCCGCCATGACTCGCCGTAGCGCGCGATGACGATCGCGCCCGCGACCGACACTCCGTGCCGCGCGAGCTCTTCATAATCCGCCGGCCGTCCGTAATTGACGTAGACGAGGGGCGCGGTCACATCCCCGTCGATGGAATAGGCGTTGTACGTTGGGAGCTGCTCGTCGTGCTGCGACGACGTCGGATCTCCGACCACCGTGGGCTCGCGCAGCGACGCCACG
>PLLD01000140.1 GCA_003141205.1 Gemmatimonadota bacterium | reverse complement strand
CCTGATCGTCCTCGGCGCCGGCACGGGCGGCTACACGGCCGCCTTCCGCGCGGCCCAGCTGGGCATGCGCGTGGCACTCGTGGACCAGGGCAAGATCGGCGGCACCTGCCTCCACCGGGGATGCATCCCGACCAAGGCGCTCCTCGAGTCCGCCGACTTCGCCCACCGCGTCCGGACGAAGAGCCGCGAGCTGGGCGTCATGCTCCCGGGCGAGGCGGCCGTCGACTACGCGGTGATCGCGGCCCGCAAGGACCAGGTGGTCCGCCGGATGTGGACCGGGCTCAAGGGCCTGGTCGGCAAGAACAAGGTCGAATGGGTTGCCGGCCGCGGCCGCCTGGAGGGACCCGGCAGGGTCCGGGTCCGGCTCCATGGGGAGGACGGCACGCCGGGCGCCGGCGGCGAGCGCGTGCTGGAGGCGACGGACGTGATCCTCGCCACGGGATCCCGCGTGAAGAGCCTGCCCGGGATCACCCCGGACGGCGTCCGCGTCCTGACCTCGGACGACGTGCTGCGGCTGGTCGAGCTGCCGGCGAGCATGGTCATCATCGGGGCGGGCGCGGTCGGCTGCGAGTTCGCCTCGTGCTTCCACGACCTGGGCGTGACGGTGACGCTCCTCGAGTACCTCCCGGCGATCGTCCCGCTCGAGGACCGCGACGTCTCGAAGGAGCTCGAGCGGAGCTTCCGGCGGCGCGGGCTGGAGGTGGTCACGAGCGCCCGCTTCGATGCCGGGTCGCTGGTCGTCGGCGAGGGCGGGATCCGCCTGGCCGTCGGGCCGGAGGGTGGCGAGGCGAAGGAGATCGCCGCCGACGTCCTGCTGGTCGCCGCCGGACGCGCGGCCAACATCGAGGACCTGGGGCTCGAGACGACGCGCGTGGCGACCGACCGCGGGATCATCGTGGTCGACGGCCACATGCGCACCGCCGAACCGCATGTGTGGGCGATCGGCGACATCGTGGGTGGACTCTGGCTGGCCCATACCGCGGCGCACGAGGGGCTGACCGCGGTCCACACGATCGCCGGCGACCCCGACGTCCACGCCATGGACTACGTCGCCCAGCCGCGGGCAACGTATTGCCGGCCGGAGATCGCGTCCGTCGGCCTGACCGAGCAGGAGTGCGAGAAGCGCGGGCTACCCGTCAAGGTCGGGAAGGTCCCGTTCCAGGCGATCGCCAAGGCTGTGATCGGCGGCGAGTACGAGGGGTTCGCCAAGGTGATCGGCCACGCGGAGACCGGGGACACGCTCGGCGTGCACCTCATCGGGCCGCATGCGACGGACCTGATCGCCGAGGCCTCGCTCGCGGGTTCGCTCCAGGCGCAGCCGTGGGAGATCGGCGCGGCCACCCACCCGCATCCCACCCTCTCGGAGATCCTGGGAGAGGCCGCCATGGCCGTGGACGGGCGCTCGATCAACTTCTGACGATGCGCGTGGCACCGGAGCCTCACGGGGGGCGGTGGCAGGAAGAGCCGATGGCCGCGCCCGGCCCACGCCCGTGTACAGTCGGCGCGTGACCAGCTCGGGCGCGCCGACCAAGCCGGATCCCGTCGCCCGCTCGGGGCTGCCGGCGGAGCGGCTCCGCGAGATCTACCGGCTGATGGCGCTCGCGCGCGCGCTCGACGAGGCGTGGGAGAAGCGGCGGAAGCCAGAGAACCTCCGCGCGCCGTTGTTGTCGGAGCAACAGGCGCAGGCAGTGTGGGAGCGCGCGGCGAATCTGCAAGCCGCGACTGCGTCGCACCCCGCGCCGGCGATCGCGCCCCTTCCTTCGACAGCGCCGGCGAGTCTCACGAGCGGAATCGCGATGGAGCGCGTGCGCGAGAGTGCGGTGGAAGCGGGGATCTCGCGCGAGCACGTCGAGCGCGCGGCGGCGGAGCTCGGGCTCGTGCGCGGCTCGCGCGCGCGCGCCGAGCTCGCCCTCTCGCCGCCCCCGAATCGCCCAATCCTCGGCCCGCTCTTCGCCGCGCCTTATCGGCTCCAGGAGGACTCCGACATCGAAGGCGAGATCGCCGCCGGCGACTACGAGCTCGTCGTCGACACGATTCGCGGCGTACTCGGCGATGAAGGATCCGTCAGCTCGCTCGGGCGCTCGCTCACGTGGAGCTCGCGCATGTTGAGTCGCAAGGGGCGCAACGTCAGCGTGTCGATCGTTCCGCGCGGTGGGCGCACGCGCATCCGTATCGATGAGCGGCTGGGACAGATCGCCGGCGGATTGTATGGAGGAATCGTCGGTGGCACCTCGAGCCTGGCCGTGTTCGCTGCTTCGGCTGCGGCGACCGCCACCCACTCATGGGTCGCGGCGGTGGCGGCGGGATTAGCGGTCGAGCTCACCACCTTCTCTATTGCGCGATCGATAATGGGGGCGATCAAGAACAAGCGCGTGAAGCAGCTCGCTCGGCTCCGTCAGGAGCTCGAGGCCGAAGTGCGCGCGTCGATCGCCTCTCCGGGGGCTCGGTAACGATTTTTGCTCCCCCGCAAGGCTCCACGAGGGTGCGAAACCCGTTAGATTACTGAACTGTATACAGGAGACGCGTGTGAAGGAGTTCGAGTTCGAAGACGCCGGGCGCACTTTCAGCTGTTTCGTTGAAAAGCAGTCCGTGGCGCATCCGACGGATTGGTGGTGGTTCACCGTGTCCAACGACACGCGCAATCGGTACGCTCCGTTTCGCGCAGAGTCGACCGACACCAATGCCAACGTGAAGAGTCGCATCCTCGCGTACCACGAGGAACTCCTTGCCGGCCGCGCGCGGCCGCGCACC
>PLLD01000307.1 GCA_003141205.1 Gemmatimonadota bacterium | reverse complement strand
GGTAACCCTTCTTGGGCAGGCAGCTGATGAGGGCCGCTGAGTTCGTGTATGCGTTGTGCGGGGCCACTCTGGTGGTGATGCGGTGGTAGGGGCATGATCCGCCGGCCCCGTTGTCCATGTTGTAGAAGTAGCTGGCCATCGCAGGGATCGTCACAGTGCGAACCTTGGTGTCGCCGCCGTCATGGCCGTACAGGGCCTTGTACTCGGCCGCCCAGCGGACGAACCAAGGGCGGGCGCTTCGGACGCCACCGATGGAGGTCGACGTTCCTTCCTGGAAGATCATCAGGTAGCGGTCCTCGCCGTATTCCTCATAGGACTGGTACACGATGGAGGCCGAGGAGAAGCCCGATTGCGGTCGCGCGACGGCGTTGTCGCCGATCGAGACCCCCAGCGGCAGGCGGTGAGCTGCATCCGCCGGAGCCGCCACTCCGTCGAGATCGCTGTACTCCCATCCCGCGGGCAGTGCCGTGGCGCCCGGAGGGGTTGCCTCAATCGAAGGGAGGAGGGAGTCCGTCGCCGTCGACGTCGACGACGCGGCCGCCGACAGCGCGAGGCTCGGCGAAACGCTGGGCTGCGCTGACTTTCCGGGCAGCAGCCAGATCAAGGTCCCTGCCGCGACGATGACCACGGCCGCGGCGATGCCGCCCACGAGGTACACGCCGGTCTGGAGCACATCGGTCCAGACGACCGCGCGCACCCCGCCGTAGTAGGTGTACACCGTCGTCAGTGCGCCCAGGACGATGATCGCCACGGGGGTCACGGCCGCGGCCGGGAGCGCGCCACCCAGGATCAAGGCAACCGGGATAGCGGTGGCGAAGAGGCGGACGGAATCCGCGAGCGCCCGGGTGACGAGGAATATGCTCGAGGCGAACCGGCGGGTGGCCCTGCCGAACCTGCGCTCGAGCAGCGCGTACGCGGTAACGAGCTCGCCGTGGTAGTACCGCGGGAGCAGCGTGACCGAGACGATGATCCGGCCGACGATGTAGCCGGCGGCGACCTGCAGAAAGGTCAGATCGCCGAGGTAGGCCAGCGCCGGAATGCTGATGAATGTGATCGCGCTCGTCTCCGTCGCTACGACGGAGATCAGGATCGCCCACCACGGAAGCCCGTGATCGGCGACGAAGTAATCGCGCGCCGTGTGCTGCGCGCGTCCGAGTCGAAGACCCAGCGCCGTCGTACCCGCCAGATAGGCGAGCACGACGGCGAGGTCGAGGAGACTTAGCCGGCCCGGGATGTGCGGGACGGGCGGTAGTGCGGAGGGCCAGCGCCGCCGCTCAGGCGGTGAACGAGCTCCCGCAGCCGCAGCCGCCGGTCGCGCTCGGGTTCTTGAACGTGAACCCGGAGCCCTGCATGGACGAGACGTAATCGATCGTCACGCCTTGGAGATACTGCGCGGAGAACGGATCGACGAAGACGCGGAACTCGCCCTCGTCCACGATACAGTCATCCTCGGCGCTCTGATCCTCGATGAGGAGGGCGTATTTGAAGCCACTGCACCCGCCGGGCTGCACGCTCACGCGAAGCCCGCCCTTGTCCGCCGTCACGGACTCGGCCTCCATGAACTTCTTGACCTCGATCCGGGCCGCAGGCGTAATCGTGAGAGCCACGTCCGCGTGCGTCTCCGGCTGAACGACCGGCTCTTGCGTTGTCGCCATGATCTCCTCCTAGGGGACGATTAAATAATACCCGACTTCGTCGGCACGTTCCAATGTTTGTTTGGTTTCCCCCCCCTTTGATCTCCCTCCCCGTCGGGGAGGGGGAAGGGATTTCCCCTTTTGTGTGGGTGCCGCGCACCCACACCCGCAATAGCCAAGAGCGCTATTGCCGGCCCTCCTGGGAGCTGCGTAGCGCTCGCGCGATCCATGCAAACGCCACCGCCGCGATGGCCAGGAGCGTCAGCCCCTGTGCCAGCGTGCCGAATATCAGCTTTCCAATGCCGAACAGGGTTGCGTAGGCCGCCACGATGCCGGCGATCCAGTTGATCCATGCCCAGCGCCCGCCAGAGAGGGGCTCGGGCCCGCCCGCGACGCGAGTGGCCACCCGGGCCCAGCCTGGCCCACCGGGGCGCACCCGCCGGTAAAAGGCATCCAGCACCGCGTCGGGCTCCGGCTTGGTCAGAAAGGTGACGGCGAGCCAGACCGCCGTCGTCACGCCAACGGTCACGACCATCACCCATGCGTCGGCGCTGGGGTCTCCCGGGGGGAAATGCCGCGGGATCTCGGCGTACGCGATGAGCGATGTCACGAGCGACACGATCATCGCGCTCAGCTCGGACCACGCATTAATGCGCCACCAATACCAGCGCAGGATCAGCACCAGCCCGGTCCCCGCTCCCAGCGCGAGCAGGTATTTCCACGCCTGCTCGACCGATGAGAGCTGCGACGTCACGGCGATCGATGCCAGGAATAGCGCGACGGTCGCCGCTCGCGAGACCGCGACGTAGTGGCGCTCGGTCTCGCGTGGCCGCAGAAATCTCTTATAAAAGTCGTTGACGAGGTACGACGCGCCCCAGTTGAGCTGCGTCCCGATCGTGGACATGTAGGCGGCCGCAAAGCCCGCCAGCATGAACCCGCGCCACGGCGTCGGCAGGAGATCGACGAATGCGTGGACGTAGCCCGATTCGCGGTCGGCGAGGTTCGGATACAGCAATACGGTCGCCAGGCCCGTGACGATCCACGGCCAGGGTCGAAGGGCGTAATGCGCGATCTGGAAGAACAGCGTCGCGAGCACCCCGTCCCGTTCCGTCCGCGCCGCGAAAATGCGTTGCGCGATGTAACCGCCTCCTCCGGGCTCCGCTCCCGGGTACCACGCGGCCCACCATTGGACCGAGAGGAAGACGCCGAGGGCGAGCAGGGGCATCCAGGCGTAGGCGTGGAGCGTGCCCCCCTCGAAGGAGACGGGCAGTACCGACAACGCCGCGGTCTCGCTTCCGAAATGGCGGACCAGCCCGGCCTTGAGGGCGCCCATCCCACCGACGGCGCGGACCGCGTATACGGCGAGCACGATCACCGCGCTCATCTTGACGACGAATTGCACGAGGTCGGTCCAGAGGACCGCCCAGAGCCCCGCCGCCACGGCATACAGCATCGTGACGACGAAGCAGATCCCAACCGCGACCCAGGGCGTGACGCCCAGCGAGATGCTGAGAATCTTGATCATCGCCCGCGTCACCCATCCCATGATGATCAGATTCACGGGTATCGCGAGATACAGGGCGCGAAAGCCGCGCAAGACCGCGGCCCGACGGCCGCCATAGCGCACTTCGGCGAATTCCACGTCGGTCATGACGTTGGCCCGGCGCCACAGCCGGGCAAAGAAGAACACGGTGAGCATCCCGCTCATCACCATGTTCCACCACAGCCAGTTTCCGGCGACTCCCTTCGTCGCCACGAGCCCTGTGACGACGAGGGGCGTATCCGCGGCGAATGTCGTCGCGACCATCGACGCGCCGGCGAGCCACCAGGGGACGTCGCGGCCGGAGAGGAAATACTCGTTCAGGCTCGTGCCGCCGCGCCGCGTGAAATACAGGCCGACTCCCGTCGAGAGCGCGAAGTAGCCGGCCACGATCATCCAGTCTACGGGCGATAGATTCATGACGGTGAGAGCGCGGGGCGGAGTGATGGTGGCGGCGTGCGTGTCGGCCGCGTGCGTGCATACGGTTCACCGGGATACGCCGGCCGTCCGCGTCGGGCGGATCGATCCCGGGATCACGGTGCTGCTGGAGGATAGCGTCGACCTGATCCGTGGCAAGCGGGTCGCGCTGCTGACCAACCAGACAGGCGTCGACCGGTCCGGCACGTCGGATATTGCCCTCCTCGCGCACGGTGCCCGTGCGGCGGCCGCGGACGTGCATCTCGTGCTGCTCTTCTCCCCCGAGCACGGGATCGGCGGCGCCGAGGACAAAACCGGTGTTCCCGGAGGGCGCGATCCGGCGACCGCTCTCCCGATCGTTTCGTTGTACGGCGAGACGACCCTCGCCCCCCCGGACAGCGCGCTCCACGGGCTCGACGCGCTCGTTATCGATCTGCAGGATGTGGGCTCGCGGACGTGGACCTACGTGGCAGCCATGGTCTACGCGATGCAGAGCGCCGCGCGCACCCATCTGCCGGTCATCGTCCTGGATCGGCCGAATCCCCTCACCGGCTCGCGCGTCGAAGGGCCGATACTCGACAGCGCGCTCGCCCATTCCGAGCCCTCGGCGCCCGGACGGAACGCGCGACCGTACGCGCTGTATCCGATCCCGCTCCGGCACGGCCTCACGATGGGGGAGCTGGCCCTCTTCTACAACGATGTCCTGGGATTGCGCGCAGACCTGCACGTCATTCCGGTGCGGGGTTGGCGCCGGGAGGTGTGGTTCGACGAGACGGGCCTTCCCTGGGTGCGGCCCTCACCGAACCTGCCGTCGGCCCGGAGCGTGCTGCTGTATCCAGCGCTGGTGGCCTTCGAGTCCTCGAACCTCTCGGTGGGGCGGGGAACGGCCGCTCCTTTCGAGTGGATCGGTGCCCCCTGGCTCGACGCGGAACGCGTCATCAAGCTGCTGCGGGACCGCGATCTCGGCGGTGGCGGCGTGCAGTTCGCGGTGGAGTCATTCACGCCCGAACGGCCGACAGATGGCAAGTACGGGGGCCGGCACATTCCGGGCATCCACGTCGAGGTCACGGCCCGAGATCAGGTGCAGGTTGCCCGGGTGGCCGCCGCCCTGCTGTGGGCCATTGCCAAGACCCACCCGGACTCGCTCCGGCTCGACACGCTGGGCTTCGATACCCGGCTCGGCTCGGCTGTTGCGCGGCGGGCGCTCCTGCGCGGTGACGATCCCGATGACGTGATCGATGCCGGGCTGCCGGACGTCGTCGCGTTCGAGCGGCGGAGCCGCCAGTACATGTTGTACCGGTGAGGCGTGCGGGGTACCTTTCGGGCACTGGAGTTTCCACTCCGCCCCACGTTCTCGAACGGAGCCGCAGCCGTCACGGGTGACACGCCTCAATGAAGCGTCTTTGGGAGTGGCTGAAGACCGCGTACGTGGACCTGGTCGATCCGATCGCCACCCTCCTGATCCGCTATCGCGTGCACCCCAACGTCATTACAACGTTGGGCACGTGCTGCTCCGTGGCCGGTGGCGTGATCTACGGATTCGGCCACATCCGTACGGGCGGCTGGTTCCTGGCCGCCACGGCGCTGTTTGACGTTCTCGACGGCACCGTCGCCCGGCGCACCGGGCGGAGCTCGGTGTTCGGCGCATTCTACGACTCGACCCTGGATCGCGTCGCCGACGCGGCCGTGCTCGGTGGGCTCGCCGTGTTCTATGCGACGAGCCCTCGCCACGCCCACGTGGGCCTCCTGGTCATCGCACTCGCGGGCGTCATCGGCGGCTTCCTGGTGTCGTACACGCGCGCGCGGGCCGAGGCGCTGGGCGTGAACGCGAAAGTGGGCTTCATGCAGCGTCCGGAGCGGGTCGTGCTCCTCTCCGCGCCGCAGGCCCTCTTCGGCCTCGCGCTCAACGGGTGGGTGCTCGGCAGCATTGTCGTCCTCCTGACCATCTCGTCCTGGGTGACGGCGATCCAGCGAGTCATCGCGGTGTACCGGGCGACGGCGTCGGCATCGCTCGGTGTGGACGCGCACCCGACGACTCTTCCGCCTGCGGTGGTGTCCATCCCTTCGCTCGATCTGACCGGGCCGCCCCGTTTGGGCCGGCCCGCGACGGTGACCGCCGCCGCTGGCACTCCTCGTCCCATTCTCGACGTGAAATGACCGAACCACATATACAGCCGGCCACCGGCCGGCTTGGTGTCCTCACGCCCGGGCTTGGCGCCGTGGCGACCACGTTCATGGCCGGTGTCGAAAGCATCCGTAAGGGTCATTCGAAACCGATCGGTTCTCTCACTCAGATGGCGACGATCCGCCTTGGCAAGCGCACGGAGCAACGTTCGCCGCTGATCAAGGACTTCGTTCCACTCGCGCGCCTGGACGACATCGTCTTCGGCGCGTGGGATCCCATTCCGGATGACGCCCTCACCGCCGCGCGCAAAGCGGGCGTGCTCGAGGAGAAGGATCTTCTTCCCGTCGCGGACTTCCTCGCGGCGATCAAGCCGATGCCGGCGGTGTTCGACAACAAGTACGTCACGCGCATCAACGGCACGAACGTCAAGAAGGGAAAGACGAAGCGCGACCTGGCCGAGCAGCTGCGGCAGGACATTCGCGACTTCAAGGCGAAGCACAAGCTCGACCGCGTCGTGATCGTGTGGTGCGCGAGCACCGAGATCTTCATCAAGGCCGGCCCGCAGCACGCCACGATCGAGCAGTTCGAGAA
>PLLD01000249.1 GCA_003141205.1 Gemmatimonadota bacterium | reverse complement strand
GTCCTGCGCCTGCGCGGTCGCGCGCCCGAGATATGTCGTGCGCAGGGAGTCGGGGCTCAGCGTGACGACGATGAAGACGAGCGGGTCGCTGACACTGACGTTGGCCGTCCCCGCAGGGCCGTCCGGACTGGTCGCGGTGATGACGGTCGCTCCTGCGGCAACGCCGGTGACCGTGCCCGTCTCGGCGGTCCCCGTCACCGTCGCGACACCAGGATTGCTCGACTGCCAGTTGAGCGGTCGATTCGCCAGCGCTCCTCCGGCCGCGTCGGTCAGCGCGGCGGTCAGCGTGATCGTGCTGTCGACGGCCACACTGGCGGGGCTCGGGGTTACACTGACATGGCCCACCGGGACGTGCGTGACCGTGATGGCGGATTGTGCGCTCTTCCCTTGAGCCGTTGCCGTCACGGCGATGCCATTCGTCGTGTCGGCCGCGTGCGGCGTCACGATCCCGGTCTGGCTGACCCGACCGCCGGGAACGCTCGACCATGTCACGGCCACGCCGGGCGGGGGAGTGCCAAGGGAGTCTGCGATGCTGACCGTGAGTGTCTCGGTCTGCGCCACCGTGATCGTGGCCGCGCTGGGAGTGACCGTGATCGTCCGCACGGAATCGGCGAGGACGGTCGTCGGGGTCCCCCCGCGCCGGCCGCCCGCAGTCGCGTACACCGAGTCAAACCCGGGAGCGACGCCGGTCACGATCCCCGTGGATGAATCCACGCGCGCGATGGCGCCATGCGACTTGGTGCTCCACGCGAAGGCGGTTCCCGTGAGGACGGTGCCGTTGGCATCCTCGGCCAGACCCGCGCTCTGGACGGTGTACGGCGCGCGCACGGCGAGCGGGTTGGGGGTGACGAGGATGAAGTTGACCGGGTTGCTGACCGTCACGACATCGGTGCTCGACTTTCCATTCGAGCTCGTGGCAGTGATTGTCGCCGACCCCGGCTTGTGCCCGGCGACGACCTGAGTTTGGGTGGACAATGCCGTAACGGTGACCGTCGTCGTGTCGCTGCTCGTCCAGGTCACCGTCTGGTTGCTGAGCGTATCCCCGTGGGTGTCGGTCAACGTTGCGGTGAGGGTCGCCGTGGCGTTGAGGGGGACGCTCGCCGGATTCGGACCGATCGTCACCGACGCGACGGGGAGTGGCGCGACAGTCAGAACTGCGTATCCGTTGATACCGTCGGCGGATGCGCCGATGCGCACGGTCCCGACGCGATGGGCGGTGACGACGCCGTTCCGGGACACCGTGGCGATCGTCGTGTCCGCGCTCGCCCAGATCACGGTGATCCCGGTCAGGGTCTTGCCCGTCGCATCCTCGGGGTTGGCCGCGAATGCTTCCGTGTCGCCCAGGACCACCGTGGCGGAATCGGGGGATACGGTGACGGCGGCGACCTTTCCCGTTGGGCCCGCCGTTTTGTCAGGACCACCGCTGCACGCCAGGACGAGGCCTAGTGCGCCAAGCATGGCCGCAAGGGCCGCGCTAATGCCGGTGGAGATCCACTTCACGTCGGGCGCACCAGCGGCAGGGGGATGAGCGGATCAGGGCGGGCGTGGGACCGCGGTAGTATACCTCCCCAACACCCTAACTATATGTCGGGGATCCCCCAACGCTGACGCAGGGCCCGCGCCAGCCGTCCGTCGGTACCGCGGCTACTGCCCGGACCTTACGGAGCGGCCGCCGAGCTCTCGTTGCTGTTGACCGAACAGCCGCCGGTGTCGCACGCCATGATGACGTAGTAGTACGTGGTCGTGCTCACCAGGGACGGGTCCGTATCGGCGTACGGCGATCCTGGAACTCCGGTTGCGATCTGGCTCTCACCGCCAGGACTCGTTCCGCGGAGGATGTTGTAGTTCACTCCCGTGGTTGCAGTCCATGTGAGACTGATTCCCCCCCCTGGCGTTCCGGACGCAGTTGCGAGGAGATCCGTCGGAGCTGGCGGCGGCAGGGTGGCCGACACCTCGGAGCTATTCCCGGAGCAACCCCCGGTGTTGCACGCCTCGACGTAGTAGTAGTACGTGCCGCCGGCGCTGCCGGTGTTATCGGTATACGGCGAGGCTGACTGCGTCGCGATGGGCGTTCCACCTTCTCCGCCCGAACTGGCACCTCGGAAGATCTTGTAGCTCGTCGCGCCAGACGCCGCGGTCCAGGTAACCTGGATGGCCGGGCCACTTACGACGGCGGGAGTGACGCCGGTCGGAGCGGCCGGCGGCAGCGTGGCTGACGCCTCGCTGCTCTGGCTCGAGCAGATATTGACGAGGTTACATGCAGCGACCGTGTAGTAATACGTGCCGCCGGCCGCAACGGTGTTGTCGTTGAATGAGTTCGTGGACGGTGTGGCGACCGGAGTTCCGCCTTCGCCGCCGGCGCTCGTTCCCCGAAAGACCTTATAGCTGGTCGCGCCCGAGACGGAGCTCCACTGAACGCGGATGGTGCCGCTGTTCAGCGTCGCATTGACGCCGGTGGGCGTGCCGGGCGCCGGCGGATTCTGCACCGTGATCGTGTCCGCCGCCGACGGGCCGTCGGAGCTTGACGCCGTGATGATTGCCGTCCCCGCCGCGACGGCCGCGACCGTCCCCGTTTCGTGGCCGCCTGTGACCGTCGCCACATTCGTGTTGTTCGAGCTCCAGGCGAGCGGGCGGTTCGTCAACGGGTTGCCGTTTGCGTCCTTGAGGGTAGCCGTGATCGCGAGCGGGCTGTCTCCGACGGTCATCGTTACGGGACTCGGGCTCAGCGAGATCGAGTCGACCGTGCTTGGCGAGACGGTGATCGTCGAGTGACCGGTCTTCCCCTCGCTCGTGGCGGTCACGACGATGCCGCCCGTCGTGTCGCCGGGCTGCGGAGTGACGATGGTCGTAAGTCCGGATGTCGCGCTCACGCGCCCGGAGGGTGAGCTCGTCCACGCCACGGCGGCAGGGAGCACGATCCCCGTGGAATCCGTGACCGACGCCGTCAGAGTCTGGGTCTGCGTCGATGCGATCGTGGCGGTGGCCGGCGTGACCGTCACCGTCTTGACGGAATCCGCGAGCACGGTGACCGGCGCGCTCCCATGCTTCCCGCCGGCGGTCGCGATCACAGAGTCGCTGCCGGCCGCGACGCCGCTCACCAGACCGGTCGTCGAGTTGACGTTCGCGATCGTGCCGCCAGACTTGGTCGTCCATGCGAAGGTCACTCCGCTCAGAACGGTCTGGTTAGCATCCTCTGCCTGCGCGGTCGCCTGAACCGTATAGGTGGTCCGGACCCGGATCGGGTACGGCGTCACCTGGATGAACGCGACAGGATTCGTGACGGTCACCGTGACAGTTCCGGATACTCCGCTGGCCGCCGTGGCGGTGATCGTTGCCGATCCCGCGGCATTCCCGGTGACGACCTGCGTCTGTCCGGTCGATGCGGTGACGCTCACGTTGGAACTGTTGCTCGACCACGTGACCGATTGACCCGCGAGTGTATCCCCCCGCCCGTCCTTGAGCGTCGCCGTCAGGATCGCACTCGCGTTGAGCGGGACGGCCGCGGGATTGGGGGAGATCGCCACCGATGCAACCGGGCGGGCCGTCACCGTGATCTTGGCGTAGCCCGAGACCCCTTGGGCAGAGGCCGCGATCCGGACCGAGCCCGGCGCACGTGCGGCAACGGTGCCCGTGGTGTCGACCGTGGCGATCGTAGTGTCGGCGCTAGCCCACACAATTGTTGCGCCGGCGACCGGCTTTCCGCTGGCATCCTGAGGCTGAGCGGTCAGCGCTTGCGTCGCTCCCGCGATCAGCGAAACGCTGTCCGGCGTCACGACGATCGCGGCCACCGACCCCGGGCCCGTCGCACCGCCCCCACCGCCACTGCACCCCATGGCTAATCCGATGACCGCCAAAGTGGCAGTCAGACTGACCGCGACAAGCGCCCGCATCTGTTGCATCAATTCTGAGGACTATGCAATCGCTGGGCCCGCAACCGCCTGCGTGCCGTGCACGATCACCGGTTGGCGGTGACTTGCATCGTCACCGTATGCCCGCTAGACGTCGTCGCGGTCACAGTTATAGCCGTTTTCAATACGCGCGCGGCCCCCGTTGCGCTCACCGTGGTACTCGAGCTGCCTCCGGTATTGGCGGACGGGTTCGGTGCGAAGGACAAGTAGGTGCCGCCATCGCTACCCGTCCACGTGACCTGGGACGTGCGATCGAGCGTACCATCCGCGTTCCGCATCACGATGGTCAGCGTCGCACTGGTCGCCGCTCCGTGGCGACCACTCTCGCTAATCGTGATACCCTGCGTGGTGATCGTGTCCTGGGGATACACCGTGATCGACACGGTCGCCGTATGCCCATTGATCGACGCCTGAACCGATGCCGTTCCGGTGGTGGAGCCTGGTGTCACGGTGAAGGTCTGGCCGGATGGCACGGAGCTGGATGACAGCTGTCCGATGCGTACGTCGCTGATGCCGAGGGCGATCGTTCCGGGCACCTGGGAGGTGCCGCTCAACGCAGTGGCCGTCAGCGTGATCGGTGTCCCCCCGCGGATGGTGCTGTCGGGCGCGGGAGTTAACGTGACCCGCGACGCGAAGGGCGGGGTCACCGGCACGGTGACCGTCGCCGATATCCCACCGCATATGGCCGTCACCTGGATCCCGGTCCCGACATCACTCGACTGCGGCATGACCGTCGTCGTCGCCCCCGTTGTCCCGCTCAACCGACCCCCAGGGTTGCTGCTCCACGTCACGGTGGCGCTGGGGACGACTTGTCTCGCCGAATCAGTGCAGGTGGCGGTGAGCACCTCGGTTTGGACGTAGCTGATGCTGGTATTGCCGGAGATCGAGACGGCGGTTACCGGATCCGCGAGTACCGTGGCGGGGGTCCCGCCTTGCTTCCCACCGGCCTGGGCGTAGATGGAATCGCTCCCGGCCGCGACGCCGGTCACCACACCGGTCGACGCGTTGACGCGCGCGACGGATCCGCCGGATTGGGTCGTCCACGCGAACACCGTCCCCGCGATGATGTCTCCGTTTGCGTCGAANNAGTGAATCCGGTTCGGACGAGAAGGGGATTGGGGGTGACCTGTATGAAGCTGACGGGGCGAGTCACGGTGACAACGGTGGTCCCCGTGATCCCGTTCGTGCTGGTGGCGGCGATCGTCGCCGATCCCCCCTGCTTTCCCGTCACGATCTGCGTCTGCCCGGTCGACGCCGTGACAGTCACCGTCGTGGTGTCACTGCTCGACCACCGCACGGTCTGGCCAACGAACGTATCGCCAAGCGCATCCGTCAGCGTGGCCGTCAGCGTCGTCGTTCCGTTGAGAGCGACCGTCGCGGGATTCGGACTGACGGCGACGGATGTCACCGGGTGCGCGGTGACGACCGCGGTGGCAAATCCGGTCAACCCCTGAGCGGATGCCGCGATGCGCACCGTGCCCGGTGCGCGGCCGGTAATGGTGCCGATCGTATCGACCGTCGCGACCGTCGTGTCCGCGGCTGCCCACACGATGCGCACGCCGGCGACGACATCGCCGCTCGCGTCTTCGGGTTGCGCGATGAGCGACTGCGCGCCGCCGACGACCAGGGTCGCGCTGTCCGGCACGACGACGATCGCGCTGATCGTTCGCGTTGTCCCCGTCGCCTTGTCGGAGCCGCCACTGCACGCGCACGCGAGTCCGACGCAGACCGCCGCCGCGGCGGGCACCGCTCGGAACCGCGAGCGGGCGCCGACTACGAGCGACGGCATCATGGCAGTCCCGGGAATCCCCCGAGCCCGTGCGGGAAGACGGTCAGGCTGACGCTCGTGCTCGCGGACCCCGAGCTCGCCGTGATGTGCGCCGTTCCCGACTTGACCCCGGAGACGAGCCCGGTGCTGCTCACGGTCGCGACGCTGACCTCGTCGCTCGCCCACGATACGGTTCGGCCAGACAGCACGTGCCCCGCGGCGTCCTTGCACGTGTCCGCGAGCTGCACGGTCGACTTGGCCGTCACGGTGGGCTTGCTCGGGGTGACCACGATCTTCGCGACCGGTATCGGCACGGTCGTGACGGTGGCATAGCCATTGATCCCCTGCGCGGACGCGGCGATCTGGATCGTTCCGGGCGTGACGCCCTTGACCACCCCGCTCTGATCCACGGTGGCCACCGTCGTGTCGCTGCTCGACCAGGCGAGCACGACATCGGTGACCAGCTCACCTGCCGCGTCTTTCGGCTGCGCGGAGAATGTCTTCGTGTTGCCGGTGATGACGGTTGCGCTCGATGGGGAGAGGCCGATCGAGCTGACCGGGACGCCGGAGACCCCGGTCGGGGTGGACTTTCCACCACAGCCCCACGCGAGCCCCAGCGCGACGAGACCGGTCGCCATCGCGGCACCCGCTCGCCGGGCCGTCATTGAATCCCGGTGATGGGGGTCGGCTCGGCGTGGTGCGTGATCGTGCCGTCACCCAGCTGGCCGTCGCTGTTGTACCCCCAGCAGAACATCGTCGTCCCGCCGCCGCGCGCGCAGGTGTGCGAGCCGCTGGCGTTGATCGATTGGTATAGCCGCGTGCCGTGCACGGCGACGGGAACGAGCCGATCGTTCATCGTCCCGTCGCCCAGCTGCCCATAACTGTTGCGTCCCCAGCAGTACGCCGCTCCCCCCGCCGTGAGCGCGCACGTATGCACGCCGCCGGTCGTGACGGTGAAGAACGCCTGATTGGTCTGCACCTTGGTGGGCGTCGCGCGATCGATGCGGTCCCCCATCCCCAGCTGACCGTAGTTGTCGTGCCCCCAGCAGTAGGCCTCTCCCCCGAGTGACAGGGCGCACGTGTGCGAGCCGCCCGCCGCGATGGCGCGGAAGGTTGGCGCCTCCACCTGGTCGCCCACGACGGCCACAGGGGTCGGCCGGAGGATCGTCGTGCCGTCGCCCAGCTCCCCGTTCGCATTCTCGCCCCAGCAGTACGCGTGTCCCGTCGTGGTGAGCGCGCAGGAGTGGTTCCAGCCCACCGCGAGCGCCACGAACGCCGCGCCACTCGCGACGCGCACGGGTGTGCGCTCGTTCGACACGCTGCCGATTCCCAACTGCCCGTAGTTGTTGCGCCCCCAGCAGTACACCTCGCCCGAGACGGTCAGAGCGCAGGTGTGCGCCATGCCGACGGCGACGGCCCGGAAGGCGTGTGCGCCGGTCTTGGCGATCCGCTGCGGCGTGGCATGGTCGACGGCGGTGGAATCGCCGAGCTGCCCGAAATCGTTGGCCCCCCAGCACTGGACGCCGCCACCGAGGGTGATCCCGCACGAGTGCGTGAGCCCGGCCGATACCTGCGTAAATGTCGCGACACCCGCGACCGGGGTGGGCGCGGCGGCATGGGCGTCGCCCCCGATGCCGAGCTGTCCGCGATCGTTTCCGCCCCAGCACACGACGGCGCCTGCCGGCGTGAGCGCACAGGTATGCGTTCCGCCGGCGACGATCGATGCCGCGGGCGGCGGATCGATGGTCACCGCGCGGGGCGCAGGGATGGGGGGGACGTTCGTCGCCACGACCGGGACTGCGGCCGGCGGCGGAGCGGGCGCGGGCTTCGTCGTTGCGGCTCGCGCCCGGGCAATGGAATCGGCCCGGATCAGGGAATCGCGTATGGAAGCGACCCTCTGTTGCGCTCGGGCCGAGGCGGCGGTCGACGTGCTGTCGGCGGCCCGTAACCGCCCCGCCTCGAGCGTCGCGCTTTCGGTCGCCGCATGCAGAGCGGCGGCGTGCGCGAGCGAATCGCGCCGCGCGCTGTCGGCTTGCGCCTTGGATCCGGAAAACATGTGCGTGAACGTGTCCGGAGGCGCGAGTGTCGCGGCCGCGATCACACCGCACGCGATGACGATGGGAATCGCGATGCGCCACGGTTTGCGTTCCAGGTCACCCCGCCCCCAAAGCGGAGGGAGCAGGTCATCGTCGATGGCGCTGCGGTCGGCGCCCGCGCCCGCGCCGACGGCGGCACCCGCACCCGCACCCGCACCGGCACCCGCACGTCCGCCGGTATGCGGACCTTCCGGGCGCGGCTGCGCGCGCCCGGCGCTCGGTCGGGTAGGGGACACGGGGACTGCGGGCGCCCCGGCGCCGCCCCGCCGATATACGACCGTGTGCACCGGCGTGGGGTTCGCCGCCGACCCCGCCGCGGCGGATTCCGCTCCGCCCGCCGAGCCACGCTCCGACGGCGTGGTGCCGGGCGCGGCCGAGGGAGACGCGCCCGGTGCGGCACCCCGCGCGGTGAAGTCGGGAACCCATTCGTCATCGGTGAGCGCGCTCAGCATGGCGACCGCGCTGGGCCACCGATCCGTCCGGTCTTTCGCCACAGCGCGATCGATGACGGCGCGCAAGCGATCGGATATGTCGGCGCGCGCGTCGGCCAGCGGAGGGAGCGGATCGAAGCGTTGCCGGAAGAGGACCTCGGAGGGGTCTTCGTCCACCCAGGATCGCACGCCGGCCAGCATCTCGTATCCGACGAGGCCCAGGCTGAACAGGTCGCTCCGTCCATCCAACGGCACATCGTCGATCTGTTCCGGCGACATGTACGCCGGTGTCCCCACGAGCAGATCGGGGCTCGGTTCCTGCCGCTTCGTCTCGGCCGATATCGCGATCCCGAAGTCGGAGAGAAGGGCGCTGCCCGTCTCGTCGTTCAGGAAGATGTTCTCGGGCTTGATGTCGCGGTGGATGACCCCGCGCGCGTGGGCGTACGCTAGCGCGGCCGCGATGTCGGCGAGGATCGCTTCGGTGCGCTCGGCCGTGAACTTTCCGTCTTCCCGCATGGCGCGGTCGAGGCCGCGGCCAGGGATGTATTGCATGACCAGCGCGACGCCGCGCTCACCGCGCGCACCCAGCTGCTTGACCGCGTAGATCGCGACGACGTTGGGGTGCTGGAGCTGCGCGACGGTGCGCGCTTCGCGGAGCTGCAGATCGATCGAGGCGTCGTCGACCGCCCCGGTGTGGATGACCTTGATGGCCACTTCGCGTCCGAGCTGGCGGTCGCGCGCGAGATAGACCACGGCCATCCCGCCGCGACCCAGCTCGGTCAGCAGCTCGTATTCCGCCTCGAGCTCCGGAAGTCCGGACAGCGCGGTGTCCGACATGCCGGGTTACCGCTCGTGATAGCGGAAGATGACTTCGCCCATCTCGATCTGGTCGCCGTCGCACAGGACGCGTTGTCCATGCGCGGTGTCGAGCGTTTGCCCATTCACGACGACGGGGTTGGTCTGCGACAGGTTCGTGAGCTGCCACCGCCCGTCGACGTACTGGAGGCGCGCGTGTTGCCGGCTCACGGTCTGTGATTTGAGCTGGATGTGCCGGTACGGCGGACCCGTGACGCGCCCGAAGGTCACCTCGGGTATCTCGCCCCACGTGCGCACGAAGCGGATGTCGCGGCCCGTGCGGTCGCCGTCCACGACTTCGAGACGCCCAGGCAGAAACTGGAGGGTCCCATCGTTGGTGGGCACCGTGTGCACCACCCGGTCGCTCATGGATTCGACCGCCCCCGGGGGGCGCCGCGCCGTGCCATTCGTTGCGGTCGGCACCGGGCGCGCCTCGCGCAGTTTCGGCGGGAGTGTGAAGGGCGCGACGGGCGGGGAAGAGATCCCCATCGGCGCGTCGGGGCCGGATCGCACGGCGATCACGATGGGTGGTGCCTGCACAGCCGGCAGCGCCCGCCGCGCCCGTCGGACGATCATGCCGATGAGCAGCAGAATAGCGATGCTGACTGCGATAGTAGTCAGCACGACGCTGGTTGACGATGTAAACCAGGATGCGGCGGTCGTGGGCATAGCGCTAATGAGGGTGTGGCCGAGCTCGCTAATTATATAGACGATAATACACCGCTGGCTGTGTCAGTGCCCCGGCACCCTGTAATGAAACGCAACGGCGACATAAATGTGCAGTCTGGACCGGCACCTCCGGCCTTGTAAGGAAACATTTGGTTGGCTGGTATCTCGGACCGTGCCCGACGTACATTCGATTGTGGCCGCTTCGTCATTCTTCTACCGCCAGACCCTTGGCATCCGGATCACGGTGCGACCCGTGTATCTCCCGGAGCAATCGCGGCCCATGCAGCACCGCTACGTCTTTGCCTACTTCGTGCGCATCGAAAATGTCGGCCCGCACCCCGTGCAGCTCATGTCCCGCCGCTGGCTCATTCACGACGAGATCGGCGAGGACACCGAGGTCGAAGGGGAAGGGGTCGTCGGCCAGCAGCCGCTCGTCCTTCCCGGCGCGATCCACGAGTATCAGAGCTCCTGCGTCCTCAAGTCCTCCGAAGGTTACATGGAAGGACAGTATCGGTTCGTGCGTCCCGACGCATCCGTATTCGAGGCCCAGATCCCCCGGTTCACCCTCCACGCCGACGACGTGAGCGGACGCTTCTCCTGAACCGCCGTCATTCCGTTCGAATGATGTAGACACGCGCGCCCGTGAAGGGTAAGCCGTGTCCTCCGCTCCCCTGTAGCTTGATGTGAAACGCCGCGCCGGTCGTGGTGGCCACGTAGTAGGCCCCGGCGCCGGACTGCACGGACCCGCTCAGCGTCACGCCGCTGGATCCGGTGGGCGATGCGGTCGTAACGACGAGCGGATACGTCGTGCCCGATCCCTCTGCCTGGGCGAGTCCCACCTGCACCGACCCCATGTCATACCCGGCGAAGGTGTAGGCGGCCGAGTCCAGCCCGGCGACCGGAAGGCCCGACGCATAGTTCGCCACGAGCCAGCCCGCGAGGACAGAGTCCCACGGGACACCGGCATGCGACACGATGTTGGCGATGCCGATCCCCGGTCCGAACGCCAGACCATGCGTGAAGGTCGCGACGTTGCCGCCCGAGTAGCGATCGGCCAGGTACTCGACGAGCGACCACGCCGCACCGCGCACGGCCAGCGACTGCTCCACGGTCACGGTGTCGATCACTCCCGACGTCGCCGCCGAATCGAGCCACGTCTGGTAGCGGGCCGCATTCTGGAAAAAGAAGGCATCGAAATCGTTCACGCCGGCCGCCGTGATGTTGGCCCACGTCAGCTTGTGCAGGTCAGTGAATCCATCCTCGGCGCGACCGACCCAGTCCTCCGCAGAGTGAGCCAGCCCTTCGTCCAGCCACGCGACCTCGTATGCTGTCGCCAGCGGGTCGTTGTAGATCCGGTTTCCGGCGTTGATCATGTGCTGCATCTCGTGCGCGACGGTGCCCCGCGTGATCTGACGGACGGTTGCCGTTGCCTGCGCGTCGCTGAACACCCCTGTCGGGTCGGGCGCGAGGAGGTAGAACAACTCCGCGTAGTTGCTTTCCCCACAACCGGGGATCGCGATCCCCCCCTGATGCGTGGTCGAATCCGGGAAGAGGTCGCCCGCGAAGAAGAATCCTCCGACGAACGAGTTGGAGCCGCGCGGGGACAGCTTGTTCACGCGCCCCGTGAAGAAGAGATAGATGTGGCTGTTGCTGTCGACGTCCGTGGGGTTTCCGAAATGGGCGCTGTCGGTCGGGATGACGAATCGGTCGTACTCCGTCGCAATCGAATCCCATTGAGCCGTGCTGAACCCGCCGGTCGCTTCGCGATCGAGCGTGTCCTCGACGACGATCGCGTGGGTGCTCACGGCTCTCACCGTCGCCATCGTCTGGACGAAATCGGTGCAGAGCGCCGTGTCGGCGGTGGGAGCCTTGAGAGGGATCGCCTGTCCCACGGTCGGAACGGCGGTCGCCCTGAGCGAGGGACTCGCGCCAACCCCCGATCCGCGGACCGTGACGAGCGACCGGCGGGCAAGGGCGGCAGCATGCGTCGCCGCGAACGGGAAGCGCGCCCGTTCATACCGCCGAATGCGCGTTTCGATCGAGGAGCTCAGGCGCCCTCGTGGCGCGCCGCCGGCGATCGGACGCACGCCATAGAGTGGCGCGCCTGCCGCCATCTGCCGCGCGAGCATGGTTGGACTCGCGGATGCAAGAGAAAAGGACCCCGCGATGTGCGGCACGGTGTCGGCGTTGCCGACGATGATGACGTATTTACTGGTCCCCGATGTCGCGGCGATCGAAATGTCTCCCAGCTGCGCCGAATCGCCGAGGATCGCGACATCCCCGACCGCCAGAGTCACGTTCGCGCTATCGGTCCCGCCCCCTCCGGATGGCCCGGTTACCGACTTCCCGCCGCACGCTCCTGCGGCCGCCACGATGACTCCCGTCAGGGCGAGACACATGGTGCGTCCACCCACCGCCGACACTCTGCTTTCCTCTCTCGTCATCCTGTCCCCGGTCATGCGTGCGTCCAGCGTGAGCGTGCACCTCCCCGCAGGATAACGCCATGGCACGCAATGGTTACAGGGGGGCGGGGCAGGGCGTCTACGCTAGATGGGGCAATCGAGCTGGGAACAAGCCTATGGCCTGGGACGGCGCCTGGCGTCCAAGGGGGACGCCGCGCGCGCCGAGCAGGCGTTTCTCGCGGCCATAGCGGACGCTGAGCGCTCGGACGACGGCTCGCAGGAGCTCGCGACGACGTTGAGTGCGCTGGCGCAGCTCAAGTTTCAGGCGCACGCGTACGAAGAGGCCGAAGCGTTGTTTCGGCGCGTGATCCCGCTCCGCGAAGCGGCGCTGGGCCCCGAGCACCCGCACGTCGTCAGCGCGCTGAACAACCTCGCGGCCGTCTTCGTGTCGCGCGACGCGCTCGACGAGGCGGAGCCGATCCTCGAGCGAGCCGTGGCAGCGACGCGGAAGCGGCTGCAGGGCGCACAATTCGATCTCACGGCCAACATCAACAACCTGGTCCGGCTGTACGTGAAGCGCGGCGACTTCGCGCGGGCCGAGCCACTCGTTCTGCAGCTGCTGCTCATGAAGCGGCCGTTGGGACCGGCGCATCCCGATGTGGCGGCGATCCTGGTCAGTCTCGCGAAGATCCGCCACGCGATGGGACGCACGGATGACGCCGAGCGCATTTTGCGCCGCGTCCTCGCCGCACGGGAGCGCACCCTACCGGGCGATGATCCGCGCGTGATCGCGACGCGCGAGGACATCGCCCGCCTGTATCC
>PLLD01000095.1 GCA_003141205.1 Gemmatimonadota bacterium | reverse complement strand
AGCCATGACCGCGCAGCCATGACGGTGTTCGTCGAGGCACCCGCGCGCCTGCATTTCGGAATGCTGGATCTGACCGGAACACGGGGGCGCCGCTTTGGGGGTGTGGGGGCGGCCGTCCCGGAACCGTCCGCCCTGATCTCGGCCACGCCCGCGGCGTCTCTGGTCGTCGAAGGGGTCGAGGGGGCGCGCACGGCCGCGCGTCGGGCCGCCGAGTGCGTGATCGAGCACTACGGGGTGGATGCTGGGGCGCGCATCCATATCCATCGCGCGCTCCCCGCGCATCATGGCCTGGGCTCGGGGACGCAGCTCGCTCTCGCGGTGGGTCGTGCCGTTGCGGCGTGCTACGGTCTCGCCCCCTCCGCAACCGAGCTCACGGAGGTCGTGGGACGCGGGCGGCGCTCGGCCATCGGTACGCACGTCTTCGCGCTGGGAGGGTGTGTGCTGGAAGGGGGTCGCGCTGACGGCGGGGATCAGCCCGCACCCCTCCTGTCGCGACTGCCGCTCCCGGACGAGTGGCGCTGCATCGTCGCCATCCCCGTGAGCCAGGCGGGGGTGAGTGGGGACGCGGAAGCCGAGGCGTTTGCGACCCTGCCGGAACCGCCGGAGCGTGACGCGGAGCGCGTGGCGCATCTGGTGCTCATGGCGCTCTGGCCGGCGCTGGCGGAAGAGGATTTCGCGACGTTCGGTGCCGCGCTCACGGAGTTGCAGCGGATCAATGGCGAGTGGTTCGCCGCGGCGCAGGGAGGGCCGTTCGCCGCGGGGGCGAGCGCGGAGCTGATCGCCGCGCTGGGATCCTGGGGGGCGACGGGAGTGGGGCAGAGCTCGTGGGGCCCGACGGTCTACGCGCTCGCACAGGATCCGGAGGCGAGTGCGGCTCTCGCACGGCGCGTGCGCGCGTGGCTCGAGGGGCATGGCGGCGGTGTCGTCTACGACGAGCCGTTCAGCGCCACGGGTGCGCGGGTGTGGACGGCGGGCTCGATCAGTAGTGCAGGTTGATGCGGACCGTATAGATGTAGAGCGGGCCGCGATCTTCGTTGTACCCCGGGTTCTGAATGTGCTGAATCGCGGGGGAGAGCTGGACGAAAGTCGCGTGCGGCACCTCGAAGCGGTAATACCACTCGATGATGTTTTCCGTGCCGTACCGGAGTCGCCCGTCGCCCAACAAAAATCCGGCTCCGCCCGCCGCGAGGTAGTCCTCGTGGTCCTTGGAAAGCCCATCGATGGCTGCGCCGAAGCCGACGCGATCCCGCGGCCGATGCCAGACGGTGCCGGCGAGCTGGAGCCCGCCGCTCACGTGCCGGTCGGCCTCCGTGAAAGCGAAATCCTCCGTCTTTCCATCGTTCCAGCCGAGGCGAAGGAAGGCGCCCGTGTTTCCCGAATCCGCGAGCGGCTGCTCGAGATTGACGCCAAAGCCGTACTTGGCGCGTCCCTTTCTGTCGTCGGCAACGATGTCCGGCGTGGTGTCGCGCGCCCGGGCCGCATCGATCGCCGCGCGATAGACGCCCATGCGCGCATGATTGTCGTACACGAGGACCCGGACAACGGTGCCGTTCTCGATCGGATGCAGAGAGAGCTCGGCGTTGAGCGCGTACGCGCGCGATAGGTCGTCATCGAAAACGTTTCCGTTCGCTTTGGTCGGCATCTGGCCGGCGGCGAGCTTGAGGGCCCAGCGGGGGCTGACGTAGCCGACGAGGAGCGCGTGCGTGTAGCCGCGCGTGTCGGCGGCGTAGTCCCATGCCGCGTCGTCCCAGAGTGCCAGATCCATGAACTGCGTGCGGGCGGAGCCCGCGTAGCGATTCAGATCGAGGTCATCGCTCAGCGCGAAGAGACCCGCCTTGATCTCGAGACGCGTGGTCGGCTCGGCGCCCGGAACCTGGTCCTGCGCGCGGTCCGCCGTGTCGCGCGCGCGCCCGAGGGGAACGAGGTACCGCGCGTATGCGCGGGCGAGATACGGCCCCTGTCCGAGATTGGCCGATCCCTGGCGAATCACATCACCGTCGGTCAGCCCGGCGACCCCGGCTGCGTGCCCGATGCCGGATCCGCGCGCCATCTCCGCATCGATGTACACCTGGAAGAAGGGGGTGACGCGGGAGCCGATATACACGCCGTACGTGTGGGTGGCTCGTGCATCGCCGCGATCGGTCAGACTGTTTCTCCCGTCGTACGGCGCATGAAACGGCGGCATATCCTGACCGATCAGCGTGACCTGTGCGCCGAGCAGGCGCGGGAGCCACGGGTAGCGCTGGTAGACGCCGGTCGATTCCAGTGTGGTGTCAGTCTGGCCCGCGGCCATCTGCGCCGTTGCCATGGCCGGTACGCCAATGGCGCTCGCGGCGAGGAGCAGCGGCAAGGGGAGACGGCGCATCATTCGGACAGAATATCGCGAGCCGCCTCCGCCCGCGCGCCAAGCGACATGCAACACGTTGCATGTCGGGCCCGTCTCCATTAACATCGCCACGCGGGATTCTCCTCCACTGGCGTCTCCTCCTTCTCGGGCTGCATGCCGATCTCCGTCCGACGTGCCGCGCTCCCTGTCCTCGCTGCCGCGACGGCCGCGCTCGCTACGCTCCTGCGGGCGCCAACCCTCTTCGCTCAGGGAACATCGGGGGCGGCGGTCGACGGCCAGATTCTGGGCACATCCGTCGCCGACTTCGGAGGGGCTGGTCCGCTTGGCGGCGCGACGGTGACGCTGCGCAATACGGCGAATGGCGCGCGCACGACGCTGACGACGCGGGGCGACGGACGCTTCCACGTCGAGAACGTCGAGCCCGGCGGACCGTATACGATTGAGGCGCGGGCGATCGGGTTCGCGCCGGCGCAGCAGGGCGGCGTCGTTCTGCACCTCGGACAGCGGTACGTCGTGCAGCTCACGCTCAGGGCGACGGCGCCGGCCCAACTCGAGCCTGTCCGCGTCGCCGGGGAAGCGATCGATCCGGTGAACGATCGCAGCCGCACCGGGCCAAGCTATACCGTGACCGATAGCGCGATCCGGCGGCTCCCCGTACTGAGCCGCGATTTCGTCGAGTTGATTCAGACCGTGCCGGGTGTGATCGGCACATCCGTCGACGGGCTGAACAATCGCTACAACAATTTTCTCGTCGATGGCGCCGCCAACAACGATTTCTTCGGGCTGAGCCGCGGCACCGGCACGCCGAGCGGACAGGAAGGGATCCGTTCGTTGCCGCTCGATGCCGTCGATCAGTTCCAGGTCCGTATCGCTCCATACGATGTGCGACAGGGAAACTTCGTGTCGAGCGAGATCGACGCGATCACGAAGTCCGGCACCAACGACATCCACGGATCCGGCTTTCTCTACTATCGCACGCAATCCCTGGTCGGGATGGATACGGCCGGAAAGCCGGCCGGCGACTTTCGCACCTACGACTACGGTATCTCCGCCGGGGGGCCGATCATCTCCGACAAGCTGCATTTCTTCGTCGCGACGGAGCTGCAGCGCCGAGTCACGCCGTACGGCGGGTCGCTCGTGGGACCGGGGACGCCGATACCGGTCGATAGCGCGGCCAAGTTTGCGGGTGCCCTCAAGACGTACGGTATCTCGCCGGGCACGTACGGGCCGTACAACGTCTACGGGAACGACAACAACGTATTCGTGAAGCTGACCGCGCCGACGGGCGACCGGGGCGAGCTCGCGCTCTCGTACAATTACGCCGACGGGTTCACCGCCGATACGCTCGCTCCCCCGCGGTCCACCAGTGGGGATTACCGTCTCACGTCCGCCGGGTTCGCGCAGGTCGGGATCACCCGGGCCACGCGGCTGCGCTGGACGTCCGTCTTCGGCGCCAACATCTCCAACGAAGCAATCGCCGATTACCTGCAGGATGATGAGCCCCGGACGCCGGCGTCGGGCGCGCCGGGAATTTTCGTCAGCGGCGTCGGCGCGGCGGGCACGCGCCTCATTGGCGGCGGCGATCCCGCCTCGCAGACGTTCTATCTCCGCCAGCACACCGAAGAGCTGACGGACAATCTCACCATCGCCCTCGGGGCGCACAGCATCACCGCGGGCGCGAGTGCCCAACTGCATCAATTCACCTTCACGTCGCTCGCAACCGGGCTCGGGCAGTGGGCCTTCTCGAACTTCACGAACTTCGCCGCGGGCACGGCCGCGTCCTTCACACGCACGCTCGTCCTGGTCCCCGGCGGCGCGAGCGCGAATTTCCTGGTCGACCAGGGGGGCGCCTACATCCAGGACGCATGGTCGTTGCCGCACGGGATCACCGTGACGGGCGGCATTCGCGCCGATCTCACGAGCTTTCCGGACAGCCCGGTCGAGAACCCGACGCTCGCGAGCAGCCCGCTCGCCATCAATACAGCGAATTTCATTTCCACGCAGGTGCAGTTCTCGCCCCGGCTGGGGGTGAACTGGCAGGTCGATGACGCGACGGCCTTGCGTGGCGGGGTCGGCCTCTTCGCCGGCGCGATGCCGTTCAACTGGGCGGGCTTCGCGTACACCCTGACCGGCGTCTCGCAGGCGACGCTGACGTGCAAGAATGCCGCGGCTCCGGCGTTCACCCCGGACCCCACCGCCCAACCCACGTCATGCGCCGGCGGGACGGGGGTGACACCGGGGCCCGCGCAGGTCACCGTGTTCGCGCATGACTTCCAGCTGCCGCAGGAGCTCAAGGTGTCCGTGGGGATCGACCGGAAGCTCGTCTGGGGGATTACCGGATCGCTCGATGTCCTCTATCAGTATGCGGTCAAGCAAATGACGATCTCCGACGCCAATCTCACCGGCCCGGTCGGAACGCTCTCCGGGGAAGGGGGACGTGTTCTGTACGGGACGATCGCGCCCGCCTCGGCTGCCGGGACGTTTGCGACGACCACGCCTTCCGTGGTCTCGGCCGCGGTGGGACCCGTGCTCGTCAACGGCAATTCAAGTGGCGACCATTCTTTCACGATCGCGACGCGGGCGGCCAAGCGCTTCACGCACTGGCTGGAGTTCAACGCGGCCTACACCTACGAGAATTCGCGTGAGTACATGTCGCTCCGCGACGCGCAGACGGTCTCGAACTACGCCTACACCCCCGTCGACGGCTCGCTCGCCAGCCGCGCGCTCGCGACGTCGACCTACGACGTCCCGAGCTCGATCGCGGTGAGCGCAACCGCGAACGGCCCGTTCGGGACCGAGCTTTCCCTCTCGTACATCGGGCGGTCCGGGTATCCGTACACCTACATCGTGAACGGCGATGCCAATGCGGATGGTGTCGGCAACGACGTGGGATTTTATCCGAAGCAGCAGAACGACCCGGTGTACGTCCCGCGCAATCCGGGCGACATCTCACTCGTGCGCGACAGTGCCGGATCCCTGGTCGCCGCGCGCCCGAGTGCGTACGATAGCCTCTTCAACTTCATCAACGGCACCGCGTGCCTGCGCGCGAACGAGGGACATCTGCTCCCGCGCAACGGATGCCGCAATCCATGGCAGAATCTGCTGAACGCGCGCGTGGGCGAGCGGCTGCGCACCCTGCATGGCCAATCCATCGAGATCACGCTCGACATCTTCAACGTGCTCAACCTGATCAATCGCAGTTGGGGGCTCGTGCGCGAGACGGGGACATTTGCCGGGTCGGGCACGGAGAACGTTCCCTTCCTCACGCTGCGGGGAACCGACGCTGCGCTCGCACGCAACCTCTACCAGCTCTCGCTGCCGGCGAACAACGTCCTCAACGCCGCGCAATCGTACTGGCAGATGCAGCTCGGACTCCGGTATAACTATTGATCCCGCTCGGGCCGACGTCGCGCGCACTCCTGGTCGCGCTCTCACTCGCAACCGTTGCACACGCGACGCGCGCGCAAGATCCCGCGCGTGCGGATTCGTTGCGTGGACCGCTCGTCATCTCGTCGGCGGGGAGTATCGGCGGCGCGATCACGCGGCTCGTCATGGAGTTTTCGGCTGCGCACAGGGGCGTGCGCGCGACGGTCGCGACGGGGGGCAGTGTCGACGGCGCCCGCGCCGCGGCCGATCCGGAGAGCACCCCCGATGTCTTCGTGTCCGCCGATGACACGATCATCTCGGTCTGGCTCGTGCCGCGCACGGCGGGGTGGTGGGCCCGGATCGCGTACTCCACGCTGGTGCTCGCCTTTCCCGACCGGGCGCAGGGTGCGAGCGAGATAACGAGCGCCAACTGGGTCGACGTCCTCCTGCGGCCGGGGGTGCATGGGGGGCGGGGCGATCCGGCGGGGGACCCGGGGGCGTATCGGTCTATTCTGCTATTCGAGCTGGCCGAACGGTATTACCACCGGCCGGGACTCGCGGACTCTCTCGAGCGGGCCGTGCCAGCGATCGACCTGGGCACGGGTGGGGCGCGCACGCAGGCCGCGATGTTCGCGGACGGACGGCTCGACTACATGGCCATGTACCGGCCGTCGGCTGCGTCGCACGGGTTGCGCTGGATCGAGCTCCCTCCGCAGGTGAACCTGGGTGACTCCGCGTTCGCATCGGGGTACGCGACGGCGCGCGTGCGGCTCCCCGGTCGGTTGGCTGGCGTGCCGGACTCGGTCGAGATCGTCGGGTCGCGGATCGGTTATGGGCTGACGGTGCCGAAGGGGGCGCCGCACCGGGCGGTGGCTGAGGCATTCGCGGCGTTCGTGGTATCGGCGCACGGTCGGGCCGGGATCCAGGACGCGGGGTTCGACGTGCCGGACCGCGTGACGTTTCACGGCCCGGAACGGCCGCCGGCCACGGTGGCCGCAGGTGCCAGGGCGCCGTAAGGGGCGGGGCAGCGCCGCTGTCGCGGCCCGCCCCTCCTAGTCCGCCAACGCGCGCTGAAAGGTCGCCTGCACCGCTTGCCCCGCGTCGTCGCGCCAGCGCTCGTACAGGCGGAGCAGTCGGCGGCCGAGGGGGGTGAGCCGGGCGCCGCCGCGGTCGGTGCCACCGCGGGCGGTAGTGACGACGGGGGCGCCGAGCGTGCGCTCCATGGCGCGGATGCGGCTCAGGCAGGTGCGGTAGCTCATCCCGGTACGGGCGCAGGCCTGCCTAACGGTGCCGGTCTCATCGATCCCTTCGAGGAGCCGGAGGTAGCGCGGTCCCATGAGGAATTCCCCATCCAGGACGAGCCACGTCTTGAACCCGGGGGCGATGCGGCGGGCGAGGGGAACGGCGGGCTGGGTGCGGCGTACCGATGTCCGTGGCATCGACTTCCAATATGGGGCGTGCGGCTGATTCCGTCACGCGGACCGACGCCATCGATCCCGCAGGAGCTCTAGGCCTCTCGCAGCATCCATTCCGCCAGGGTAGTGACGGCGTCAGCAAATGCGACCGGATCGCCGATAGAGGAATCTCCTTCGCGCGGAAATTTCCAGGCTCCCAGCCAACGAAACGCTCCCGCGTGTGACTGGAGAAACGCCATCCCGCGCGTCGCCAAGACATGCGGCGTGAGAGGGTGAGCGCGCGCCGCATCCGCTCGCTCGAGGAATGCGGCGACACAAACGAAGCGCTCATTCCATCCTCGCCACGCCGCGAACGCGGGTGCGCCCAGGATGCCCTCCCATCCGGTCTGGAGTGCGCGGATCTCGACACGCGTGTCCACGCGTTGCTCGATGAATCGTGCGTCGACCAGGTCTTTTGCAGCCTTACGGACGGCGGGGACCGTATAGCCGGTGGCCATGGCGACGGCCGCGATGCTCGTAAACAGCTGGGGCGGATCCGCTCCGAGAAGGAAGCTCAGAATGTCTGCCTTGATTCCGACGCCGAATGCGAGTCGCAATCGAAGCACGAGCGCGGGCCGAACGACGAGCAGGCGCGCGTCGGCGCTCCGCGACTGGGGCTGTCGCCTTTCCAGCGTCGACGCCGAAGATTGTGCGAGCGACATCCAGCGGTGGTCCTTCCCTTCGTCGATCGCGCTGCGCGCGACGGCCGCAAGCCGCGCGCGGACCTTCGGTGGATAGCGCGTCACGAGATTTCCTATCCGTTGCACGCTCAGGAGATCGGAGTTGCGGACGATCCAATCGCCGAGACGATCGCCGAGGTGCGGCTCGCCGGGCGCGAGGACCAATGACATCAGAACCAAGGCCTCGGGATCGACGAGCGCGGTCGCGCGGTGATGTGTCGCGCCCCCCATCGCGCTCAGCGCGCCGATGGCTCGCCATTGGCGCCAGACGACCTCCGTGGCGGCGCCCCGGAGTGTGCCTGCCAATCTGTCGAGCAACTGGTGTGCGTCGGGCGTGACTGTGGCCGTCAGGGGTCCTTCGTCTCCGGTCAGATAGTCGATCTATAAGTGTGGCATATATAGTCTATTAAATTATCATTAGCGATCTATTATACAATCTTACACGGCGAGGAGATTGCTTCGGCCCTTCGGGCCTCGCAATGACTGGTGTGCTTCCTCCGAGGGGCTTCCGCTCCGTCGCACGCCCAATAGCTTGCGACGACGGCGCTGTGCAAACGGTCGATGCCGGGTTCGTGCGCCGCGGCGAGGAGGAATTGATGCAGATCGATCACAGGCTCGACAGGCGGTCCTTCCTGCGGACCGGCACCCTGGCGGTGGCTGCGCTCGCGATGGGTGGCCGGGCGCTCGACGCCCAGGTCCCGGGAAGCCCGGGGATCCCGCGACTCGATGCCGGCCCCGACGACGAAATGACGGACGCCGTAAAGCAGGTGCTGCACGACCTCTTCGGCGACCGCCCGGTCCGGGTCGGCCATATGTCGCTGGACATCCCGGCCGATGCCCCGGATGGACGTGCGGTCCCGGTGTTCATGGAATCGGATCTCCCGATGACGCCCGACACGTACGTCAAGGCGATCCATCTCCTGGTCGATCACAATCCCGACATCCGTCTCGCCACGTTCGAGATTACGCCGGGGACGGGCGCCGCATCGATCGATACCCGCATCAAGATGCGCCGCACCTCCTACGTGCGTGCGATCGCGGAAACGAACACGGGCGATGTGTGGTCCGCGGCGAAGAAGGTGTACGTCGGCCTCAACGGCTGCGGCTGAGGAGACTGCC
The DNA here is from genome assembly GCA_003141205.1 of Gemmatimonadota bacterium. Lineage (GTDB taxonomy): Bacteria > Gemmatimonadota > Gemmatimonadetes > Gemmatimonadales > Gemmatimonadaceae > FEN-1251. Next base: position 408 of record PLLD01000095.1, on the reverse strand, counting down.
ATGCGCGACAGGACACACGCGGAGCGCGAGCCGGCGCTCGTCTTTGGGCCACCCACGATCGGTGAGGCCAAGGTTCTCCTCCCGCTCACGGTCGAGCGGAACACGGTCACGTACGTGCGCGCGCTCCTCACGCACCCGATGGACACGGGACTCTTCCGTGACGCGCAGGGCGTTCCGATTCCCGCGTACTTCGTGAACGATGTGGTCGTCACGTACGGCGATGAGCGCGTGGCGCACTTCACGTGGTCCACCGGGATCAGCCGCGACCCCTACGTGAGCTTTCCCCTCAAGGCCACGCACGAAGCCCCGGTGAAGGTCGAGTGGAAGGACAACAAGGGCGCGGTGTACTCCCAATCGGCCGATCTCAAGTTCACTGCGTCGTAGGTCGGTGGCTCGTAGATCGGTGGC
>PLLD01000176.1 GCA_003141205.1 Gemmatimonadota bacterium | reverse complement strand
ACCAGCTTCGTGTACAACACGGACCTGCACCCGGGTGGATACAGCGTCGGCGGGCTCAATCTGTACGACGAAGAGTCCGCCTATATCGATTGCGGACTGGTCAACGTCGCGGATCGCAAGGGCGTTAATGGTCTGAACTACCTGTCTGCACGGGATCCGCGGCTCGTTGTCGACAGCACGGTCACAGAGACCTGCGACGGGGAGCTGTCTATCTCCGGGGGCGATAGCGTCTTCTATTTCCCGACCAAGTTCGGGTACGTGTCGGAATTCGTTCCGATGGCCAGCGGGGTCGAAGCGCGCCTGATCGAGGCGGAAGCGGCCCTCAACAACAGCGATGTTCCGACGTGGACGGCCGACTTAAACGACTTGCGCGCGGACTCGGCGGATACGCGCGTGGCCGGCCTATCGCCCTTGACGGCAGATTCGACGACCGCGGCGGGCATCGACGAGCAGGTCGACGTCATGTTCCGCGAACGGGCGTTCTGGCTGTACGGCGAAGGGTATCGCGTGGGGGATATGCGGCGCCTGGTCAGGCAGTATGGTCGGGACCAGAATACGGTCTTCTCCATCGGCCCGTATCCTCAAGCGCATAACACAGCGCTACCCACGCCGCTGCCGAATTACGGCACGGATGTCAGCTTCACATTGCCGACGGGCGCCGGTGGTCTCGCCGATCCGAATCCGAACTACAGGGGATGTCTGACTCCCACCTCTACCGCCTGACGTCCATCGATCGGCTGTAATACGGGTCGAACGCCACTTATGTTAAAACTGATGAGTTGGGATCGCAGATCGCCGTGGCGAGCGCCACGGCGACGCTCCTGACGGGCGCGCTGTCTGCAGTCGAGGCCCAGGAGCCAACGCCACCGGCCGCCGCCAAGGCGCAGTTCGATAGCGGGGCGGCCGCGCTCAAGCGAGGTGATGCGGCGCGCGCGGTGGCCGCCTACCGCAAGGCGATCACGATCGGGCCGGCGTACTACGATGCGCACGACGCGTATATGAAGGCGACGGAGCGGGCGTACGAGATCCGCGGGAAGGCCGACACCGTTGGATGAGCAGCAGCGTGACGCACACCTGACCGCCCCGGTGCTGCGCCGAAGGGCGCGCGCGAACTACTGGGCGGAATGCAATGAGCCACCAATCTCGCGGCGGTAGGCAATGGTGTGATGGCAGAGCGCTGATCCGCAGATCCTACTGCTGCGCTCCGGCCCCGTGGGCCACTTACTGGGCCACTTGGATCGAGAAGCCGTGCATATAAGCGCAACGTGGCGCCAACCGAGTCCCCGTTAGCGCCGCGTTGCTTGGCGTGGCTTACGGGAATCTTCGGACGAGCCGCCCGACACGTCGCCACTCGGCTGCGTAGTAGTGACAGCCTGATTTTCGCGCGCTCCCGGCACAGTCGCCCACGTACCCCTAATTCGAGTTCGCTCGGTGACCGCGCTGCTCCGCGATGCGCCGGCACCTCCGGTCCCGATCCATGACGCGTGCGTTCTCTATGGCGACCAGCTCCGCCACCTGCTGATTGAGCTTGCGGCAGCCGGCATTGTACATGCACGGTGGACGGATCGGATCGAGGCCGAGTGGACCGCGAACTTGATCCGGAATCGTCCTGATCTGGAGAGTCGAGTTGCGCGGGTCGGAGACGCGATGCGCCGTGCGGTCGTGAACGCGACAGTCACGGGGTACGAGCGCCACCTTGAGGCCATTCGTCTCGTTGCGACAGGCGATCGCCATGTGCTGGCGGCCGCGATCGAGGCAAAGGCATCGGTAATCGTGACGGCGAACGTGAAGCATTTTCCCGAGCGGGAGCTGCGGTCTCATGGGATCAAGGCGATGCATCCCGACCCATTCGTAGTCTCACTTATCCAGCGGGATCCAAGGGGCGTCTCGGACGCGGCAGAGCGCCCTCGCGCCCGCCTTCGGCATCCGGCGATGACCTGGACGGAATACGTAGTCTCTCTTGGGAAGGCGCGTTTGGCTGACGCGGCAGGTGAGTTGGATCGTCACCGGGAGAAGTAACAGGCGCTGGGCGGAATTGATCATTCTATAACGATTGATGGTCTCCTGTGCTCGTGGGACCACTGCGCCGATCCGACGCGCGATTCTGTGTTGCGCAGCTGCGCGCAGTTCGCTACCCTAATCGCCCGAACGGCTCGGCATTGTCTCCCCGTGTATGGTGATCCGCAATGGATAGCCCAGAAGAGGTGCGATCCGTCGCATGACTGTCCCCCGCAGCGTCCCTCGCCGCGGTGCAACGCCAGCAGAACCGCTCGCGTCCGACGCGCTGCCGCCAGCGCGTACGGACCGCAGCGACGAGGCAGCGATCATCGCGCGGATCCGTCTGGGCGATGAGGAGGCATGGCTCGGCTTGGTCCGGCGCCATTACGGAACGCTCTGCGAGTTCGCGGCGGCGTGGCTGGGCTCCGCGGCCGACGCCGAAGACATCGTCCAGGACGTGATGTTCGGCGTCTGGCGCGGGCGGGCGCGTTGGGCGCCGACCGTATCGATCGAGCATTACCTCTTTGGCGCGGTCCGTAACCGGGTCCTCAACGCGCGGCGGCGGGATAGCCTCGAGCGCATCCGGACTGCGCTCGCGCAGGACGGCCCGGCGGGGGTCGCGCCAGCACCGCGCTCAGCCGACCAGGAGTTTGCGGCTCGCGAGCTCGACGCCATGGTGGCGCGGACGATCGCCGGCTTTCCGCCCAAGCGACGGGCCGTAGCCGTGCTTCGCCTCGTCCACGGCCGCAATCATGCGGAGATCGCCGAGATGATGGGGATCTCGCGGCGGACGGTCGAGCATCATGTGGCGGCGGCGGTGATCGCGTTGCGTGCGGCATTGCGCCCCCTGCGGGACGGTTGACCGCGAGGGGTACTGCGCGGGATCGATCGGTCGGGGAGGAGATTGCTTCGCCCGGTTTGCGGGCTCGCAATGACGGCAGGCTGATTAGCCCTTTACGCGGGACCGCAATGACTAGGTAGGGCGACGCACTCCTTGTGTCATTCAGGGTGTGACGACACGCGATCCATTGCCACCAGAGGGGAGCCCAGCGTTCGCGCTGCTTCTCGACCGCTACTGGGCGGGTGAGTGCACGGACGCCGAGCGGGCGGCGCTGGACGAGTGGATGAGCGAGGTGCTATCGCGCCGCGCCGGGCTGACCGGTGTGCGTGCTGCGCTCGAGCGGCGGGCTCACGGATTGGCCTTCGACGTTGACCGGGCGGTGTCGGCACTCCGGGCGCGCGCGCGGGGCGACCAGACGGCGAGTGCTGGGACGGGCCCAGGTGCACGGTTGTGGCCACGATGGTCCCGCCGCGCCGCTGGCCGAGACTCGTCGTGGGCTTGGCGGCCCGCGGTGACCTTTGTCGCGGGCGTGATCGCCGCGGGCCTCGTCGCCGTCCTCGTGACGCAGATCCATCCGCCGTGGACGGTGATGGACCGCGGTACGGAATACGTAACGCGGGCCGGGCAGCGCGAGACGGTCACGCTCTCCGATGGCACGCGGTTCACGCTCGCGCCGGAGAGCCGCCTCGCGTTATCGCGTCATTACGCGTCGGGCGACCGCGCCGTGACGCTCGACGGCGAGGCCTTCTTCGCCGTCGTCCACGACGCGGCCCATCCCTTTTCGGTACGCGCTGGGAGAGCGGTAGCGACCGACGTGGGGACCGCGTTCGACGTGCGTGCGTACCCGGGCGAGCAGGCGGTACAGGTGGCGGTGTTTGAAGGCGCGGTCCATGTCGCGCGCGGGGCAGCCGACCAGAGCACGCTCACAGCGCGGGACGAGGCGAGTGTGACCGACCGTGGGATCCGAGTGGCGCGCGATGCGGATGTCGCCGCAGTGGTCGGGTGGACACGGGGCGCACTCGCGTTCCACAGCGCACCACTTCCTGATGTCGTGCGGGCCCTCGAGCGCTGGTACGATCTCGAGATCGTGGCGACGGACACCGGGCTGCTCGGACAGCGGGTCACGATCGAAACCACGGACGATACGCCGGATCGGACGCTGGCGACGCTAGGAGCGGTGTTGCGCGCGCACGTCGAGCGGCACGGCCGGCAGGTCCGAATCACCCCCGACACACGCTAAAGACAATGGCGACGTTCACGTCCCGTCTGGCTGAATGCTGTCGCACGTGGCTCGGTGCGTGCATTGGTACGATGTGCGCAATCTCGCTCGCCGCGGCGTCCGGCCGCGCGCAGGGGGTGCGTGCTGCCGGCGGCGATACAACGGTTCCGCACCTCACGGCGATCGCACTGGCGGACCGATCGGAGTGGGCGCCGGCGGCGCGGAGCACGGTCGTGGCGCTCCGGCATCGGATCGGGCTCGATCTCCGCCAGTCGTCGCTAGCTGGTGCACTGGTCGTTATCGCCCACGCCGCCGGTCTCGCGATCAACTTTGGCGACGCGATTGTCCGGTCGCCGGCCGTGGTCTCACTGCACATCGACGGAATGCTCGTGAGCGACGCGTTTGCCGAGGCACTCTCGGGGACGGGACTGACGGCCTATGTGTCGCTGGATGGCCGTCAGGTCCTCGTCCGCGCGCCATTTCTGGACCAGAGCGACCGTGCGCAGGCAGCTGGGACGATCACTGGACACGTGACCGATGGCGTGCTCAAGACACGGCTGTCTGGAGTGTCGGTGCGAATCGAGGGCACGCAGCTCGGCACGACCGCCAATGCCGACGGGAAGTATGCGATCGCTGGCGTAACGCCCGGGATGTATCGCGTTACCGCGCGTCGAGTCGGATATCAGCCGCTCACGAAGGAGCTAACGGTCGTCGCGGACCAAGTAATCACGCTCGACTTCGCGCTCGTTGCGACGCCCACAAAGCTGGACGAGATCGTAACGACCGCCC
>PLLD01000153.1 GCA_003141205.1 Gemmatimonadota bacterium | reverse complement strand
GACGAGATCGACCGCCTCTACCACTCCTACTTCGAGCGCGCGCTGGAGCGCATGAGGACCGACCCTGCCTGGGTGGACACCGGGGCGCACCTGCTCTTTGCCGCCAAGGACCTGGAGCGCATCGGCGACCGAGCCACGAACATCGCCGAGGAAGTGGTTCTCCTGTCCACCGGCGAGGTCGTCGACCTCAACCCCTGACCCGCATCGCACAGTCCGGCCCGCACAGAGCCGGCGGCGTGCGATCATCGACGTGTGAGAACGCAGCCATCGATCCAGTTGCACCTGCTCCGGCACGCCCATGCGGGCGATCCCCTCAAGTGGACCGGCGCCGACGACGTCCGCCCGCTATCCGAGAGGGGTCGTTGTCAGGCGGAACGGCTGGGCCTCTTCCTGGCGAAGACCGGCTTCGAGCCGGATCTGATCCTGAGCTCCCCGAAGCTTCGAGCCCTGGAGACGGCCCGGCTAGTGGCGACGCCCCTGGGACTGCCGACCCGGGTCGTCGACGCGCTCGCCGGTCCGCTGGACATCGACACCCTGGAAGAGTTGCTCCACGCCTCGGGCAACCCAGTGCGGCCATTGCTGGTGGGCCACGACCCGGATTTCAGCGTTCTTGCGGCCGAGCTCGTGGGCGTGGCGGACCTGGCGATACGCAAAGGGACGCTGGTGCGAATAGACCTCGACCGGCCGATCCGGCCTGGAGCCGGCGTACTTCGGTGGTTCGTTCCTCCCGACCTGCTCGCCACCCGCGATCACCCCGATTGACGCTCGGCAGGGGCGCGGTATGCTTCGCCGACGTCCCACGTGCGCCGGGATCCTGAGGCGCGCCGCCGCCGCGAAGGCATCGCGGATGAGGAGACCGATGGCCAAGAAGCGCGATCGAAAGAAGGGCGCGAACGCCGGCAAAGATGGGGCGGCTGCGGCCGGTCGAGGCTTGCGGCGGCGTCTTCGCCGGCTGGAGAAGATGCTCGCCGTAGCGGCGGCGAAGGAAAGCCGGCGCGTTCGGAAGCTCGAGAAGGCTCACGTCCGGCGCCAGCAGATCGAGGCCAAGATCGAGACGGCCCGGCTGGCCGCGTCACTTGCCCCTGCCGCTTCGGTCAAGGCTCCGAAGGCTCCGCCGGTGAGCTCGACCGGCGACCCAGGGCCCAAAGCCGCGCCGGCCAAGACTCCGGCCAAGGCCGTTCGGGCTAAGGCACCGGCCAAGACCGTGCGGGCAAAGGCCGCGCCGGCCAAGACCGTGCGGGCAAAGGCCGCGCCGGCAACCCCGCCAGAGTCGCCGACAGCGTCCTGAAGATCAGGCGCTGCCCCATCTGGCGCAAACCCCGCCCGGCCGGCTCACCGGCTGGGTCGGTCGCTCACGCAGGCGCCACGGAGTCATCCTCCGGGGCAGGCTCCGTCGCCTCGCCGGCTGCCCCTGACGCGGGACCGGCCGCGACTCCCAGCGCCGCCACCGGTACGGCAAAGGAGAAGGTCGAGCCCTCGCCCTCCTCCGACTCGACCCAGATCCGGCCGCCGTGCGCTTCGACGATCCCCTTGGCGATCGCCAATCCGAGTCCCGTCGAGCGCACCTGCCCCGCGTCCGATGCGTGCCAGAAGCGATCGAACACGCGCTCGAGATGGGCCGGCTCGATCCCGCAACCAGTGTCCCGGACCCAGACCCTGACCCCGGTACCCTCGCGGGTCACTCCGATCGACACGCGACCCCCGCGCGGCGTGAATTTGCACGCGTTGCCGATGAGGTTCGACAAGACCTGTAGGATGCGCTCGCCGTCGAGGACGACGTCCGGGAGATTCTCGCGTGCATACCCGGCGTCCAGCCCGATCCCATGCTCATCCGCCAGGGGTCGAAAGAGCTCGACCGCGTGATCGAGCAGTCGCTCGATCGATTGCGTCCCGCGATGGAGGGACAGCCGCCCCGCATCGAGACTCGCGACATCGAGGAGATCCTGGATGATGCGCTGCATCCAGTCCGTCGACTCCCGAATCGTCGCAAGCAGCGGACCGGCCACAGTCGTCTCCGCAGGGAGGCTCGCCTCGAGCGCCGCCGTGCACATCTTGATCGCGCTCAAGGGATTGCGAAGATCGTGCGAGACGACCGCGAGGACCTGGTCGCGCGCGGCGACCGCCGCGCGGAGCCCTTCCTCCATGCGCTGCCGCTCCGTCACGTCGCGCAGCATGACGGTGAAACGCCACCCGGCGCCGGCTGGGACGCGGGATATCGACGCTTCGGCCGGAAAGATCTCGCCGTTCTTGCGCAGCCCGACGATCCGGGCTCGTTCTCCCATACGTCGCGCCGTGGACTCCGAAGTCGCAAAGCTCGCCATATGGGTCGCGTGCCTCACGCGCATCGCCTCCGGAAGAAGGAGGTCGAGCGACCGGCCGACGATCTCGGCCGCGGCGTAGCCGAATATGCGCTCGGCACCCTGGTTGAACAGGATGATGCGCCGCTCCTCGTCGCACGATATGATGGCATCGACGGAGATCGCCAGCATACTCGCAAGCTCCGCCGGCGCGCCGCGGCTCGATCTATCCATAGCACTAAAATGGACGGGCGCGCTGCTCACGTCAGCCCGGCGCGCCCTCGGGCGCCGGTGCCTCGTTCGGCCGGCTCAGCACGAGGGCGAGAGCGGGCAGATACAGGAGGGGCAGGATCCACGGCTCCCCGAACTCGACGCACATCGGCTTGTGCGTGCATGTCGTCCAGGTGATCGCCCATCCAACCCAGCTGAGCGCGGCGAGCGCCAGCGCCTGACGGCCCGTCCGCGCGACAAGCGCGAGCGGCAGTTGATCGTAGAAATAGAATACCTGCGGCGCGATCGCCATTACGGCGAGGAGCCGCCCTTCCCGCGTGCGCCAGCGCAGCAAGGCGAGCAGCACGAGGAACCCGAAAGGACGTAGGAGAGGGGGCCGGTGGTGCGGCGTATGGCGTAGCGTCTCCAGCCAATCCATGGGCCAGTGGGGACGCAGGATCAGGCTCACGGCGATGAGAGCCGCCGCCAGGGCAGCGCCACGTAGTGACGGGCGTGCGGCGAAGAGTGCCGCGCCGATCGTCGGCTTGGCCGCATAGGCCCACTGAAAGGCGGGAAGAAATGCGGCGGCCACGACGAGCGGAGTGAGCTGCCCCAGGACGGCGGCCGACAGATACGGTACGCCGACGAAGAGCAGCAGTCCCCGATACCCATCACGCGTTACAGCGTACGCCAGGATGGCGGACGTCACCCCCACGAACAGCGCGGCACTCGGGACCGCGGGCAGAAACGCAAAGGGGAGGGTGATGAGCGCCGCCGGGAGCGGATAGAAATAGTACTCCTCGAAGGGATACGGCCCGGCCGGGCGAATGACGTCGTATGGATTCTGCCCCGCGAGCAGGGCACGAGCGGCACGCCAGGAATAGGTATAGTCGCGGGCCACGAACTGCGGAAACAGCTTGAGGACCGTGTACGATAGCGCCAGAGCGCCTACACCGATGAGCGCCGCGATGGCGATCCGTTCGCGGCGCGACAGCGATCCGGCGCTAAACACCTGCTACGATCCCTGCGTGGTCCGGCGGGGGCGCACCAGCCTCAGGGTACGGCCGGCGCGGCTGTTGTCGTCGCGGACGTGGTCGACGCGGACGTGGTCGTCGCCGATGTCGCAGTCGAGGAATCCACCCCTGGCTCTGCGGGCGGTGCCGCCGGGGCCGGCATGCCCATAGGCGCCGCGGACGCCACGTTCACCGGCTCCGATGCGCCAAGCAGCGTTCCGAATGCGGATGCGTAGCGGAGGCGATCGAAGCCGGGATCGTGGAGTGCCCACCAGAAGCTCGCCCCGTGTGGCCGTGCGTGCGCGAGCAGGGCGAGCGCGCGGTCGTTCTGCCCCAACGTGGTGTACGCTTTCGCCAGGTACTGAGCTTCCCACACCGTCAGGCGCGTCGCGGCGTGGGGCACCTGTGCGATCAACGCGGCCAGCCGCTGGCGGGCGCTCACCGTGTCACGCGCATCGGCCGCGGCAATGACGGCGGCGACCCCCCCCGTGAGCCACGCGCCCAGCCGCGCGCCCGTCTCCGCATCCGCGTACGCGTTGCGAATGTCCTTGAGCCGCAGCCGGACATAAGCGCGCGCCGCATAGGCGGCCCCGTGACGCGGGTCGCTTTCGATTGCGGCATCGGCCGCGTGGCACGCGCCCCGATAGTCCCGCTGCATCAAGTGGACGTTGGCGAGATCGACCCACGTAATCGGATCGCCGGGCCCATTCCGCAGCGACACACGGAGCTGCTCGATCCCCGCATCCACCGCGCCGACATTCAGGAGCGCTCGCCCCAGCTCCCGGTGCGCCTCGGCGCTCCACGGCACGAGATCGGTCGCGCGGCGGTAGGCGGCAAGCGCGTTGGCATAGTTCCGCGGCTCCTGAATCTCGAGGATCGCGCCGCGCGCGACCCAGGTGCCGACCGACCGCGGGGCCAGGCTTTGCGCGTGCCGCTCCGCGAAGGTGGCGACGCCCAGGAGCGCGCTGTCATCCGCTGGCGTCGCACCGCCCTCCCGGCGGAGGCGCGCGACGGCGCTCATCGCCAACCCCGCCCACGCTTCACCAAAGGCCGAATCGAGCGCCACGGCGTTCGAGAACTCGTCCATCGCGCTCACGGCGGCGCCGCGCCGCTCGTCGCGCAGGTCGGCGTCGCCCCGAAGATATGTGAGGTACGCCGCCGAGCTCGCGGTGGGACGCGAGCCCGCGGGGTCACGCCGCGCATGCGAGCCCACGAGGGACGCGACGGAGCGCGCGATCTCGGTCTCGAAGGCGAGGAGACCGGTGAGCGGCCCGCTGTACGTGTGGGACCAGACCTGCGCCGCGTGCGACGTCGTGCGGAACAGATGCGCGGTGACGGTGATCCCCTGCGTCGCGGGGCCCACGTAACCGACGAGAACGTACCGCACGTGCTCGGCATTCCCGAGGGTTTCGAGGCGCGCCGTCTGTGCTGAATCGAGCATCGGCTCGGGCACCCACAATCCGACCGCGTGGAGATCCGTGAGGCGCGTGACGAGGCGCCGCGCGAACGCCGCGGCCAGCGCCGCGTTCGCGCTATCCTCGGCCGCGAAGTTGCTTCCGAACGGAACGATCGCGATCCGGCGGAGCGACGCGTCCTCGCCAACGCTCTCGTCCCCCACACCCCAGCGGGTGTTCGGGGGCTCGCAGGGCACTGGTGGCGGGACGTACGGATATTGCGCGCGGAGCACCGGGGCGATGCCCGCGCAGGCGACGACCAGTGCCACCGCCAGCCGCACCGCACGCAGGATCCGCATACGCTTACTGGACGAGCACGACACGGCTGAAGGCCGTTGTGGGGAACCCGTTGCCGATCGCTGCTTCATCGACGGCGAGCGTCGGGTAGCCCTGGATCGCGGCGTTGCCGGGATTGACGCTCGTAATGATGTACGGCACGATCGCTTTGACCACAGGGCAGGGCGCGGCGACGCTGCATCCCGTGCCATCCGTCGCGGTCCCCGTCACGGCAGCGTTCTGCCACAGCGCGAGCTTCATGAGGCACGGCGTCGGGCCGGCCGTCCAGGGCGGGTTTCCGTACAGCGTGCACCACTGGTCCGCGGCCGTGTAGGCGTTGCCGGGATCGAAGTTGAAGCCGTTGACGATGCTGGCCGTGTCGATCGGATCGCCCCGCCCGATCGTGTCCGTTCCGGCGCAGGGCGCCTGCAGCTGGGCGGGCAGCGATCCGGCCCCCGGGGGATAGATCTGTGCCGGCGTGTACACGGCGCCCGGAGCGGTCGCGGGTCCCGAGCCCGCGATACAGGGGCCCGCAGGATCGGTCGCAAGAGTGAAGCACTCCGACATGAGATTGCGGCCTTCGGATCGCAGCGTATCGAGATCGAGCTGGGTGAGCTCGCGCAGCGAATCCAGCGGGAAATTCCCCGGCAGCCCTTCCGCGGTGTCCAGGACCGCGATGAGCGTGGAATACCGCAGCGTCAACGGCTTGATGCAGTCGTGCTCGGGAGCGGTCGGTGCCGTCCAGGAGATCGCATTCACCGTGATCGAGGTCGGCGATGTCGCCTGCCCGAGGAACTGCGCGAAGATCGGAGCGGTCGGCCCGCCGCTCAGCGTCACACGGAGAGCGTTCGCCGCGGCCATGGTGGGGTCGGTGCAACCCGGAGCGACGCACGCCGAGATGAAAGTCCGCGCGGCCGGGTCCCACGTGCCGTACTCGATCGCATCGACGGTGGGATTCTGTCCCTCGATCGAATTCGTGTTCGCATACGCGGTCGCGACGGGGGCCGCATTGCCATAGGTGGCCTTGGTTAGCTCGATGGCGCCGGCGAGCGCCGCGGCATCGGCCGACCGCTGGAGCATATTCCGATAGGCGAAGAGCTGGCTCACGTCGATCGAGATGGCCGCAAAAGCGAGGATGACGATCATGCATAGCGCGACCAGGATCATGGTCGCACCGCGTCGCGCGCGAAGGGTTGGCATACGCTCTTCCTCCGGATCGCCTACGGGATGATGGGCGTGGCGCCCGCGAGCCCGGACCCGAGCTTCGGTCCGCCGAAGAGGTTCACGACCTGAAGCATGGCGGGTCCCAGGATCATGATGAACAGAGCCGGCAGAATGAAGCCCGCCATCGGGAAGGTCATCTTGAGGGGAGCCAGCGCGGCCTTGCGCTCCGCCGTCTGCCTGCGCTTAACCCGCAGCGTTTGGCCATATACGCGCAGCACCTTTCCGATGCTGGTGCCCAGGCGCTCGCTTTGGACCAGGTGCTGCACGAGAACGCGCAGCTCGTCGACCCCCGTTCGCGTGTAGGCGCCGCGGAGCGCTTCCTCTCGCGTCACGCCGGCGTTCACCTTGCGATTGACCAACAGGAGCTCGTGCGCCATGTCCGGGTGAGCGTTCTGCAGCTCCTGCCCGACGCGCAAGATCGCCGCATCGAATCCCAACCCTGCCTCCACGCACAGCACGAGCAGGTCCATGACGTCGGGCAAGGCGCGTACGAGTCGCACCCGCCGCTTGTTCGCCGCGTAGCTCAAGCTGAAGGCCGGGACCACGTAGCCGGCTATCGCCGCGGTGAGCGTCGCGATGAGCAGCGGGAATGGATTCCGGAACGGGAAGAAGATGAAGACCAGCAGGGGCGTGCCGATCAAGACCACGACCCGAATCGCGCCGAAAATCACCGCGGCGCGCGCACTGTCGTACCCCGCCTTCACGAGAGTGCTCGATGTCGCCTCGTCCGCCTTCCACCAGCCACCAATTCGCGTGATGAGCCCGTCCAGCAGCGACTCCTGGTCGACGCGCGGGGAGTCGAGTAGCACGCTTCGATGGCCTTCATCCGGCATGCCGATGTCACCGGCGACATGGCGCAGCGCCTGACGGCGCCGGGCGTCGAGAAGCACAGCGCTCACGGCCGTCGCGATGCCGCCGACAGCGACGAGAATCAGGACAACGATCGCAATGGGCATGGAATTATCGGTCTCAGTAGTCGACGTTGGCGATCTTCATCATCACGATATACCCAATGATCACGGATACCGCCGAGCCCGCGAGCAGCGTGCGTCCGATACTCGTCTCCGTCAGAATGCCCATGAACTGCGGCGCGATATACGACAGGACGAAGAAGACGAAAACCGGAAGCAGGGCGAGGATGCGGCCGGACCATTTCCCTTCCGCGGTGAGCGTCTCGAGCTGCCCGCGAATGGTCAGCCGCTCGCGCGTGAGGTCGGCCGTATTGGTGAGGACCTCGCTCAGGTTCCCCCCCGTCTTGCGCTGAATGAGAACCGCGGTCACGAACATCTTGATCTCGACGCTGCCGATGCGCTCCTGCATCCCCAGGAGCGCCGTGGCGGGATCGATCCCGAGACGCTGCTCCTCGTACACGCGGGCGAACTCGGGGCCGAGCAGCGGCGGCAGCTCGAGTCCGAGGAACTTGGTGGCGGCGTGAAACGAATACCCGGTCTTGAGCGCGCTCACGAGCATGTCGATCGCGCCCGGGAGCTGTTCGTCGAATTTCCCGATGCGATGCTTGCGCTTCATGCGCAGCCAGACGATGGGGAGCCCGACGCCGCACGCTCCGCCCGCGACGAGCCCGAGCGGACCGAGGAGGTGCCCGATGATCAGGCCCAGCGCGGCGGCGACCGCGACGATCAACACGAATGTCCCAGGCGTCATGGTTAGCCCGGCCTGCCGCAACGTCAGCGCGAGCTTCGGCGTCCACTCGTTGTCCGCCATCAATCGATTGAGCAGGGGCAGGTCGCTCGCGACCTCCTCCGCCCGAACGAGCGCCGCCTGCGACGGAGCCGCGTCGGCCGACAGGAGGCGCGATCGAGCCGCGTCCCCCATGGCCAGGCGCCGCCGCAGAACGAAGCGGTAGGCGCCGAGGATGAGCGCCGCGACGGCGATGAAGACGCCGGCGAGAGCGAGCAGCGTCCCGTAACTCATCTGCTAACGACTCCGAAGACGTCCTCCGGCAGGGTAATGCCGGCGACGGCCAGGCGCTCGAGAAATTTTGGCCGGATCCCCGTCGACTCGAATTGCCCGATCACCTCGCCCGTCGCGGATATTCCGCGCCGCCGGAAGATGAAGATCTCCTGCGACGTCACGACGTCCCCCTCCATCCCCGTGACCTCGGTGATATTCGTCACCCGGCGCGTCCCATCGCTCAGGCGGGCGACCTGAATGATCACGTTCAGGGCCGAGGAGATCTGGTCGCGCATCGCGCGGTTGGGGAGGTTGGCGTTCCCCATGAGGATCATCGTCTCCAGACGCGACAGCGCGTCGCGGGGGGAGTTGGCGTGGATCGTCGTCAGCGATCCCTCGTGGCCCGTGTTCATCGCCTGCAACATGTCGAGCGCCTCGCCCGACCGTACTTCACCCACGATGATGCGATCGGGTCGCATACGGAGGGCGTTCTTGACCAGGTCGCGCGCGACCACCTCGCCGCGGCCCTCGGCGTTCGGCGGCCGCGTCTCCAGGCGGACGACGTGCTCCTGCTGCAGCTGAAGCTCGGCCGCATCTTCGATCGTGATGATGCGCTCCGTCGCGGGGACGAAGGAGCTCAGCGCATTCATGAACGTCGTCTTACCCGCGCCCGTTCCGCCGGAGATCAGGATGTTGAGGCGCGCTTTCACGCAGCCTTCCAACAGTCCCAGCATCGACGTCGTCAACGTCCCGTTCTCGACCAGTTGGTGCGCGGCGAGCTCGGTGACGAACCGCCGGATCGAGAGGACCGGACCGTCGAGGGCGAGAGGACCGATGATCGCGTTCACACGCGACCCATCGGGGAGGCGCGCGTCCACCATGGGCGACGCCTCGTCGACCCGGCGACCGACGCGGCTCACGATGCGGTCGATGACGGCCAGGAGATGCGCGTCGTTGCGGAATGATGCGCTCACGCGCGACAGCTTGCCGGCGCGCTCGATGTAGATCTGCCGCGCGCCGTTGACCAGGATATCGCTGATGGTCCTGTCGCGGAACAGCGGCTCGATGGGGCCGAGACCCGTGACCTCGTAGATGACCTGGTCCACGACGTCTTCCCGCTCGCGCTGGCTGAGCGGCGTCGCCTCATCCCGAATGAACTCGAGAACGGCCTGGCGGATCTGCGATGTCAGCTCCGACTCATTCTTGATGCGCTCGAGGGCGTCGAGATCCAGCCGGCTGATGAGGCGTCTGTGCAGATCGACCTTGAGCTGATCGATCGTGCTCAGGGCATCTTCCCCCTTGACCGTGTACATCGTTCCGGCGACCGCTTCGGGCGGGGCGGGTGGTCCCCCTCCTACACCGCGCGCGAGGGGCTTCCCACCGTTCGCTTTCGGATCGGCGGCCTTGACGTCGGGGGTCGGCACGGGCTTCCGTCCGGCGACTTTATCCATCAGCGACATGGTCAGCTCCTCTTGGGCGCTCGGCCGAACAACTGCGACATCCGTGTGCGGCCGGTCGGGTGGGCTCCGTTGCGCGAGGCGGTCGCGTGCGATCCGGCCAGCTGCTCTGCCAGCTGGCGAAAGCTCACGGACAGCTTCGACTTCGCGTCGAACCGCGCGATCGGCACGCCCTTCGTCAGCGCTCCGGCCGCGGTTCGATAGTCGTTCGGGAACTTCCAGTAGATCGCGCGCTTGAGCGCTTCCTGCGCATCAACGGCGGACAGCGCCTCCCCGGACTGGCTCCGGTTCACCACGACGGACAGCTTCTCGTCGGGGTAGCCGAGCCGCCGGGCAACGAGGAGCGCCCGCTGCGTGTTGCGGAGCGCCGCGACGGACAGATCGGTGACCATCAGGATCCGGTCCGCGGTTTCGAGCGCGGCGATCGTGCTGTCGCCCAGATAGTGATCGCAGTCGAGCACCGCGAAGCCGAAATCCTGGCGCATCTGATTGATGATGACGTTGGTCGATTCGCCGTCGAGGGCCCCATTGAGCTCGGCCGCATCCGGACCCGGCAAGACCCACAATCCGTCCACCGATTCCGTGAGGACCGAGCGGAAGAGATCCTTGTCGATGCGGTCCAGCTTCTGCATCAGGTCCCCGCGATCGTACGTTGGGGAGATGTTGAGGTGCACCCGGATGTCGCCGCTGCCGGTCACGAGGTCGGCGAGCAGGACCTCGTCGTCCTGCCGGACCTGGGCGAGCGCATGGGCGAGGTTGACCGCGACGGTCGTGACACCGACGCCCCCCTTGGCGCTGTACACCGCGATGACCGTGCCGTCCCGTCCCCCGCCGGCGGCCTGAATGCGCTGCAGGAGCCGATCGATCGCGGCCCCGAATTCGGTCGGCTGGAGCGGCAGGAGCAGGAACTCGCTGATGCCGGACCGGAAGCCGCGCAGCATCAAGTCCGGGTCGGCCGTCTCGGCCGTCCCGACGACAAACGTCGATTGCGCGCGCTGGACGGCACGGTCGAGCAGCTGCAGATGGGCCGAATGCATCTCGGCCATCGGCACGATTACCAAGTCAAAATGCTCGAGCTGGATCCGCGCCAGCGCATCATCGACGCCGGTCGCGGAGACGATCCCCGCGAAACCGCGTTGGTGGAGCAGTTCGACCGCTGTGGCGTCCGCCCCGACGGCGCCCCGGACGATCAGGGCGCGACGGGGCACGGCACCGGGCAATCCCATGACGCCCGGCTACCGTGGGGGGCTGGTGCCCGACGGCTCGGCCATGCGCGGCTCGAGCGCACCACGCGCGGGCAGCGTTGTGTCGGCCTGAAGGTGCACGACACTCTGCGCCGGCGGGGAGAGCGGGTCAGCGATCGTGGGCGTGACCACGACCAGGAGCTCCGTCTCGTTGCGCTGCCACTGCGTGCTCGAAAAGAGCTGGCCGAGGAGGGGGATGTTCATGAGGAATGGAATACCTGTCTTGTTGCGCGACCGGACATCATTAAACATACCGGAGATGATGAGGCTCTGGCCGCGCTTCACGTCGACGGTACTCTCCACCCGCCGGGTGGTCAGGGCGGGCACGCGGAAGCCGGACAGGGTGATGGCGTTGGTGTAATCCAGGCTCGACACCTCGGGCGCCAGCTTGATGCGAATGAGGGAGTCGTCCAGAATCTCGGCCGTGAATTGGAGCCGGATGCCATAGTCCTTGTATTGGATCGTGATCGGGGAGCCGCCCGCCGTCGCCGCGCCGCCCGCCTGGACGACCGGAATCGGAATCTGGCCACCCGCGATGAAGCTGGCCTCTTCCTTGTTGCCAGCCATCACGGTCGGCTCCGCCAGCATCCGCGCATGCCCGGACTGCTCCTGGGTCTGGAGAAGACCGAGGAGATGCTGGGTGTTGAAGTTCGTGAGAACCGACACGAAGTCGCTCGCGGGGATGGATATCGCGCTGGAGCTGCTGGACCCTGATGTACCGCCGGGCCCCGTGGAGAAATTGTTCGTTCCGACGAGATTGTGCGCGTCTTCGTATAGTCCCGAGACGCCGAGGTCACGCGTGGTGTTGCGGTCGACTTCGGCGAATTTGATGCCCACGACGATCTGTTTCCGCTGTGCGGTCGTCGCGACGACCACGCGGTAGTGCTTCCGACCGCCATTCTCTTCCCACACGATGGCATCGGTTTCCCCCGGTGCTCGGGCGTTGATCACGAGCTCCCCCGTGCTGATGACGACGACATCCGCCACGTCGGGGTTCGCGATGGAGACCTTGGTGACGGCGGCCGACAGGCTCACCGGGACCGAACGGCCGACCGCGATATTGATCGGCGTGATGATGTCCTCCTGGGCTCCGCTGGTCGCGACAACCGACACGCTGAGCGCGGCAACAATCAGCCACAGGGCGGACGGGCGGACCCGGACGGAAGGAGTCACGCAATGGCTCCGGAAGAACGTGAGGACTCGGCGCGTCGTCATGATGGCCTCAATGCGCGGCGGAGTCGGCCGACGAGGCCGAATCGCGCTGGAAGTGCTGCTGCGACACCTTGCCGGCGCGGAAGACCTGAACCGTGACCGAGTCGGGACGCTTGGGAGTGGGGGCGGGCGAGAACGTGACCACCGGCGCGGGCGACAGCTCCACGTGACGCGGCGTCGGCGTGGCGTGGTGCCGGACCGGCGGATCGGGATCCGGATGGAAGACGGGGACCGGCGGGTTCTCGCGCAGCTGCGCGAGCACATCGCCCGCCGTTGCCCCGCGTGTCTTGACGCTGTCCGGATCACCATAGCCGCGCAGGACGAGCTGCACCACTCCGCTCCCGGCGGCGATCGCCAGCCGTTCCGCTTCCTCGGAGTTCACCTCGAGCGTGGCGGTGCTTGCCCGGATCGGCTTCCCTTCCTCGTCGCGGAATACCTGCGTCCCGACGGAGAGCACGCGCATGTTCTCCATGAACAGCTTCGCCATTCCGTGCATGGTGATCAGGACATCCACTCGGCTGTTCGGCTGCACGAGGCCCGAGATGCCGGCCAGATCATCAATGCGAACCGCCATGGCGCGCTTGCCGGGGGTGATCTTGACCTCGATTCCCGGTCCCGTGCCCACTGGTGCGAGGCGACCCGGAACGATCGGCTCGCCGGCGAAGACCGCGACGCGCGTCACGCGTCCGACCACGGAATCGCGCACCGAGAAAGCGCCCGCGGGCGCCGAGGCGGCCGGCCACTCGCTGGTCGTGATCTCACCCGCCTGGATGACGGCGCCTTCGGGGATGTCGTGGTCGGCGACGACCACGTTCTCCACCGCGACGTGACTCGCTTGGCGGATCGATTGGAGCGCACGAAAGACGCCGTACGTCGCGCCGAGCGCGAGAACGATGGCGACCAGGAATACGACCGTGTACCGTCTCTCAGCCATGACTCGATTCCTCGTCCCGAGAAGACGCCCGCGCTCGCTCGACCCGTGGGACCGCGGGTGAGCCGAAACAGCGCCTATCGGCCAAATCGGCCGAATTACGCCCTGTTGACGAGTGAGCGCGAAGAACGCTACCGGAGCTTCGCGGGGAGCCTGTGTTTGACCGGTCCAAAGGGATGCCTACGGGGCGGTCGCGGCTTGTTCCCATCGGAACGCCGCGGTTCGGGAGATCTGGAAGGCCCATAGCATCGGCGTGAGCGCCTGGTACCGATAGTTGGCAGTCACGCTGTCCTGCGGAGCGTTCCACACGACCTGCACCTGCGATGTGTCCAATGGCCCGCCGACGACGGCGAACCGAGCGGCAACAATAGCCTTGATGTTCGAACGTGCGACGTCGCCGGTGTCCGACGGAGCGACGACGGCCGCCGCGCGCGCTCCTTCGCGAACGGCGGAGGCGAGGGAATTCACGGCCTCGAACATCCGGCTGATGTCGATGATCCCCCAGATGATGATCAGGAGGAAGGGCAGGACGAAGGCGAACTCGATCATCGCGGCTCCGTCGGTCCGCATCCATGCGCGTCGCATCGTGCCTCCGCGGGTCATCGGAACAGGAGGTGCGGGAACCACGCGGCGATCTCGGCTCCCGCCGCGAGCGCCACGGTGTACGGGAGCGCCGACGCCGGAGCGCGGCTCGTGCCAGTTTGCCCTATCGGCGGCAAGGTCGAACGACCGGACCGGCGCACGCGCGGGAGGCCAAAACGGAAGACCCAGACCACGGCGAGAACCCCGCCCACGAGCGCTCCGAAGATCGCGCCCTCGATCGCGCCCTTCCATCCGAGCCACGCGCTGGCGGCGGCGAACAGCTTGACGTCGCCAGCACCCAGCCACCGGAAGAGCCATGATGGCAACCAGATGGCCAGGCCGACGACGAGTGCCAGGACGCCGGCGAGAAGCCCCTGAAGCCCCGGGGCAATCGCGGTGGAGAAGCCGAGTCCCAGAACCGCGATCACGACGACCAGCCAATTCGGAATGCGGCGGGTGCGGACATCGTAGGCCGCCGCGACGCACAAAAGGACGAAGAGAATAATGCCGCCGACCAATCGCAGGGTCGAGCCGGCAAACAGCGGCAGCGCCCCTCCCACCGGTAACGGAATCTGAGACTGAACCATTCACTCCCCCGTGCAGTGCGATCAACCGCGACTACTGACGATCAACCCGACCCTTTCGATTCCGGCCAACCTCACGAGTGATTGCGCCGAACGCGCCGTTGCCACGCCGTTGCCACGCCGTTGCCACGCCGTCGTGCCCTACCCTCGGGACGGGCCCATCTTACGACCGGTCGTCGGTCCCGATTCCGGGCGGGACGAGCCCTGGCTCGACCGCACCCGCCTCAGGGGCAACTCGCCGCCCTCGATTTCGTCCGACGATCGATCCGACAGCCACGGCGAGCACCAACAGGAGCGCGTATACGACGGCGGGCACGCCCCGATCCGTCCCACCGACGCCGAAACTGACCGGGACGAGTCGCCTCACCCAACGGACCCCGCGGTACGCGACCGGCTCATCGGTGGTTCCCGTCGCCGTCCGGGTCACCGGCCGACAACTCGCCCCAGCATTCGTGACCACCCCGCCTCGAGCCCCGCACGGATCCGTGTTGGCGCTCTCCGTCGAGATCGCGTTACGGAGCGTAAGCCCCGCGATACCGACGACCGTCGCAATGAGCAACGCGAGCAACCCGTATTCGATCACGCTTGCCGCGGTGTCCCCGCGGCATAGCGCCCGAGCAATCGTGAGCAGCCGGAGCATCCCCCCTCCACATGGCCGAGATACGGGCGTGCGCCGACGGTCTAACGCCCAGCGCGCGCCGGGTTTCCCCCGCGCGCACGAGGTGACGCCGCACCAGTTCTTCCCGGAGCGCTCACGCGGCGCCGCCGGTGGTGCCAGCCTTACAGTTCGCGCTGAGCGCGCCCCCTGTAATCGGCGCGTTCACGCAGGACGCAATATTGGAAAACTCGGTCGAGACCGCATGCCCGAGCGTCAGTGCCGCGACCGCGACGACCATCGCGATCAGGACCGCGAGCAGTGCGTACTCGATCATGCTCGCGGCATCCTCCTCACGGAGAAACGCGCTGGCGAGCTGGGGAATGCGTTGCATCATGGCTCCGTGAGAAGGAAGTACCGGGGTGGTCCGGTCCGGCGCGGAACGGCGGCGCTCCCATACGCCCCGCCGTCCCGCATCCGGGAAAGCGATGTGGCTAGATATGGCTAAAAGAACCCGCCAGCCGCGCCGCCGCCGCCGCCCGTGGCACCGGCCTGACAGTTCGCGCTGATGGCGCCACCCGTCGTCGGCTGGTTCACGCAGTTCGCGATGTTGGCAAACTCGGTCGAGACGGCGTGCCCGAGGGTGAGCGCCGCGACCGCAACAACCATCGCGATGAGCACCGCAAGTAGCGCGTACTCGATCATGCTCGCGGCGTCGTCCTCACGGACGAATGCGCTCGCGAGAGTCATAAACCGTTGCATTGTGTCTCCGTCGGATAGAAGTGATTAATCAGATTGTCCCACCGCCGCGGAGCGGTGGCCGTCCCGTGAGGGACGCCGCCGTTCCGCGGGCGAGAAGGGCGTTATGGCTAAAAGAACCCGCCGGCCGCGCCGCCGCCGCCCGTGACACCGGCGGTGCAGTTACCGCTAATGGCGCCGCCCGTCGTGGGCTGGTTGACACAGTTCGCGATGTTGGCGAACTCCGTCGAGACCGCATGCCCCAACGTGAGCGCCGCAACCGCGACGACCATCGCGATGAGCACCGCAAGCAATGCGTACTCGATCATGCTCGCAGCGTCCTCGTCCCGAACGAACGCGTTGACGAGCGTGGCGATCCTTTTCATCGTGCCTCCAGGCAAGGTAAAGAAACAAGAGGTCTCAACCACTCCGCGCGCGCCGCGGACGTGCGATGCGGGCGGACCTGCTACTACAAGCATTCTACGACCGACCGGCTGAATGCCGCGTGAACATTGTGTGACGTTTTCGTCATTGTGCGGCCGCCGCGTGACGCGCGGCGGGCGTCGATACCCAATGCGCGATCGTCGCCAGAAAGCACTGCTCGTCGACGATCGGCTTGACGACGTATTCGTCGAAGCCCGCCTCGAGAAAGCGCTCGCGATCGCCCCGCATCGCGTGAGCCGTCATTGCGATCACCGGGAGTCCCGCCAGCGTGGGATCCGCCCGTAAGTGGCGCAACACCTCGAGCCCGTCCATCGTCGGGAGCGAGATATCCAGCAACACCAGGGCGGGCGGTGCGAGGCGGATTCCATCCAGCGCCTCGGCCCCCGTGCCGTATTCCACGAGCTCGTACCGGTCCTCGATGATCGCGCGGATCAGCAGACGATTGTCCCGATTGTCCTCGACGACGGCGATCCGCTTCTTCGGACCGGAGTCGCCCCCGAGCACCGCGGTGAGATCGCGGCG
>PLLD01000071.1 GCA_003141205.1 Gemmatimonadota bacterium | reverse complement strand
ATGAAATCGGCGACGATCAGGAAATACCCGGCATACCCGGTCTTCGTTACGACGCCGAGCTCGTAGTCCAGGCGTTGGCGGACGGCGGCGGGGAGCGGATCGCCATACCGCTCGTGCGCACCGGACTCCGCGAGCCGTACGAGCAGCTCGTTCTCCGTCGCCACGCCTTCCGGGAGCGGGAAGGAGGGAACATGGTAATGCTTGGAGAACTGGATCCCCGCGTCCTCCGCGATGCGCAGGGTGTTCTCGAGCACTTCCCCGTGTCCGGGAAACCGCTCGGCCATTTCCGGACCCGACTTGAAGTAGAGCTCTCCATCGTAGTGCAGCCTGTCCCGCGCCGAGCGCTCCTTCTGCAGCCCGATGCAGAGAAGGACGTCATGAGCATCGTGGTCCCCGCGAGTCAGGAAATGCGCGTCGTTCGTCGCGATGACGGGAATCCCCACGTCGGCGGCAAGGCGGAAGATCTCCTCATTGAGCCGCTTCTGTCCCGGTGAATCGTGTGCTTGCACCTCGAGGTAGTACCGATCCGGGAAGGCGTTGGCGTACCAGTCGGCCGCGGCCTTGGCGGCCGCGTAATTCCCGGCCATGAGATGAACCGCCACCTCGCCGGCGAGACAGGCGGAGGACACGACGATCCCCTCGCTATACCGGGCCAGAAGCTCGCGGTCGATACGCGGACGGGTATAGAACCCTTCGAGGTAACCGAGGGACGAGAGCTTGACGAGGTTGTGGTATCCCCTGAGGTTCTGCGCGAGCACAACGAGATGGTAATACGGCTTCGCCCCGGGTGCGGGCCGGGCCTTGAGGCGTCGGTCGCCGGGCGCGACGTAAGCCTCCATCCCTATGATTGGCTTGAGATTAGCCTTGCGCGCCTTTTCCTGAAACTCCCACGCGCCATGCATATTGCCGTGATCGGTGATAGCGAGTGCCGGCTGCTCGAACTCGAGTGCGCGGGCGATCAGGCTGTCGATACGGTTGGCGCCGTCGAGGAGCGAATATTCCGAATGGCAGTGCAGATGGACGAAGGACATCAATGATCAAGTTAGCGAGACAGGGAAACGGTCGCGAGACGGCTTGGATATGGCTGCCTGCTCTGCTCCTTCTCGTCGTTCTGTCGAGTCTGCTATTAACCTCCACGGGTTGCTACATTTACCGTGGCGCGTTGGCTGAGGCATGGGTCCTTCGGCATCGCCGGTCGATCGCGGCCGTGATCGCGGACTCCGCGACGTCGGCGTCGGATCGTGCAAAGCTGGGCTTGGTCCTCGACGCACGCCGCTTCGCGGCAGAGTCGATCGGGTTGCGAGCGGGGAAGAGCTTCACAACATATACGGTCCTGCGCCACGATACGCTCGTGTTGGTCGTTTCGGCTGCGTACCGGGACCAGCTCCGCCCGCTGACCTGGTGGTTCCCGATCGTCGGCCGGGTTCCCTACAAGGGGTTTTTCGATTTTCGCGCGGCTCTGCGTGCCGCGACAGCGCTCGACGCGCGGGGATTCGACACCAACGTGCGTCCCTCACCCGCCTTCAGCACGCTGGGATTCTTCAACGATCCGCTCGTGTCGACGACGCTGGAAGATGATTCACTGGAGCTCGCCAACACGGTGTTCCACGAGCTCACGCACAACACGTTTTACGCAGGGAGCCAAGCCACCTTCAACGAATCATTCGCCAATTTCGTCGGCTATCGCGGGGCGGCTGCGTTCTTTCGCGCGCGCGGCTCGGAGGCCGCGGCGCAGACGGTGGACGGTCTCTGGGCCGACACCAAGCTGCTGGGCGCCGTCTGGGGCGACGTCTATCAGTCGCTCGACTCCGCGTTCCGGGCCCACCCGGGTGACCGCGCGGCGCGGATCGCCGCCCGCGACACGATCTACACTCGACTGCGCGAGCATCTGGTCACGGATGTGGCTCCCCGGCTCCGCGTGGTTCGTCCCGCGGGGCTCGCGCGCATCCGATTGGACAATGCCTCGCTCCTCGCGCGTCGGGTGTACCTCACCGGTCTCGACGGATTCGACGCGGTCTACGATCGCTGCGGCGGGAATCTGCGCTGTGCCGTGGCGCGCATCATTGCGCTGGCGCGGTCGGAGCCGAGGGACCCGTTCGACGCGGTTGCCCGCTGGACGCGCGGGTCAGTGGGGCGCTGACGACCCGCTAGCGAGGGCCATCCACTCCTGCGGCAGTTTGCGCGCCAGGAGAACGGCTTTGCCATGCCCGTCGGGCTCGAACACGGCGCCCTCCGCCTCGCGCAACGACAGCTGCAGCCCCGCGTACATCTCGCCCGTCGCGAGCTGCAAATTGTCCTGATGTCCGACCAGAACGAGGTTCGTTCCGGGCGGCACCGCGGGTGGGGTCGCGAGCACCCCGACGAGCCAGCGCACGTGCGCCTCCTTCGGCTCGCGCGGCTCGAGCGCCACCTCGAGCAACTGCGTGTCGGGGCGAACGTGGCCGAACGCGAGACGCGCCGATTCGAGGATGCGGCAGTACGGGCTGCCCCGCACATCACCGACCGGCACGTGCAGCTGCGTGAACGCGGTTCCCACGTCCCGCATCTGCCGGCGTCCGGAGTCGGCGAGCATGCGTTGTGTGGAGCAGTCGGACAGGACGATGTTCTTCGCATCGAGGTGGTGCCAGTCCGTACTGCCGTGGCGGAAATAGAGGATCAGCCCGCCGCGCTTGAGCGCGGCGACGAGCGCCGCATCGCCGAGCGTCGGCTGTGGCTCCGTCGCGAGGGCGCTCGTGGCGGCGCGGCGGAGATCGCCTGAGCGTGCCGTGCTGTCGGCGTTCCGGGGAGAGCTCTGGCCGGCCGCCGTAGCGGTGCAGCCGGCAGCGGCGCAGCCGGCAGCGGCGCAGCCAACCGTCGTGGCGACCAGCATCGCGACGCGGCGTCCGGTCATTGGACGACGCCGACGAGTCCCGTCTTGCGGGCCAGCGTTCGCCAGACGCCGCGCTCGGACCGGATGAACGCCGCGAATTCGGCAGGACTGCCCGGGGTTGCGCGGCCACCGACCTGGGCGACCGACGCGCGCATTTCCGGCTCCGCCATGACATCGCGCAAGGCGGCGTTCAATGTGTCGATGATCGCGCGGGGGGTGCCCGCGGGAGCCAGGATCCCCGTCCAGATGCGGAGTCCGTCGAGCCCCGGCACCCCCGCCTCGGCGAAGGTCGGGACGTGCGGCATCGTCGGAAGCCGGGCGGGACCCGCGACGGCGAGCGCGCGCTCCGATCCCTTCTGCACGGCGGGCATCGCTGCTTTCATGGGGTCCAGCATCATGGAGACGCCGTTCCGCGCGAGTGCTTTCCGCGCAGGGCCGGCGCCATCGAACGGAACGTGCTTGATCTCGACGCCCGCAGTCTGCACGAGCCACTGATATGCGACGTGCTCGGGACTTCCCATGCCGTTCGTACCGCACGTGAGCGTGCCGGGATGGGCCTTGGCGTACGCGAGCAGCTCGGGAAGTGTCTGGGCCGGGACGGAGGGGTGGATCACGAGAGCGAGCGGCGACGACTCGAGCAACCCCACGGGGGCAAAGGCCGTCGCCGGATCGAACGCGAGCTGGCGATAGGTCGCGGGGTGAACGGCGAGGGGTCCCACGGATCCCAGGAGCAACGTATAGCCATCCGGTGCCCCTGCGGCGGCGATGGCCGTTCCGGCGTTGCCGCCCGTGCCCGGGCGGTTGTCGACCGTAATGGCGACGTGGAGACGATCAGCCAATCGTTCGCTCACGGCGCGCGCCCAGAAATCGGCGCCGCCCCCGGCCGCGTACGGTACCAGGAGCCGGATCGCGTGCTCGGGGTAACCGGTATGCTGCGCACCCTCGCGCATTGCGTCCGTCGCGGCGGGGCGACCCCCGACCAGCAGGAGGGCCGCCGGCACCAGAAAGCGCGCTACGCTCAGTGCGGGGGGCATCAGGGCCCCAAGTCTATGGCGATCCCCGTGGCGCGACAAGAGCGGCGCGCACGGCTGGCGACAGCGGCAGTGTCGTCGGGTCGGGCTGCTCGATCACGACCCGTTGCATGAGACCGCGCACGTCGGGATCGATGAACCGCGACAGCTGATCGATGGAAAAACCTGTGCGGCGCTGGGGGCCGGCGCCGTATACCTGCATGGGATAGCTCACGGCCAGGTGACGGCGCGCCCGGGTGAGTGCCACGTACATGAGCCGGCGCTCTTCATCCAGCCCTTCCTCGTCGTTGAGCGCGCGCGTGGTCGGAAACCATCCGTCCGCGGCCCACACGAGAAAGACCGCATCCCACTCCTTCCCCTTCGCGGAATGGGCCGTCGAGAGAACGAGAACGTCGTCGGCATCCTCGGTATCGCCCCCCGCCAGGTCGTGTGTATTCGAGGGGGGCTCGAGTGCCAGCGTGGCGAGGAACGCGGTCCGGCTCGGATAGCCGTTGGCGATAGCCTCGAGCTGGTCGAGATCGGCCAGGCGGGGTTCGGGGCGGTCGTAGCGGTCCCGCAGGATCACGTCGTACACACCGCGCACCCGGGCGAGCTCGAGGCTGACGGGGAGGGGGGGCTCGTGGCCCCGAAGGGCGCGGAGAAGCCCGACGAGGGACGCATGCGCCGCCTGGGCACGGGCGGGCGGCCGATAGCGCTCGACGGCCGTGGGCTCCCACCCGGTGCCTTCCAGTGCGGCGATCGCCCCGCGCGCCGTCGCGTCGCCGACCCCCGGGAGTAGACGCAGGATGCGGTACCAGCTCACTTCGTCGCGCGGATTCTCGAGCACACGCAGAAAGGCGAGAACGTCCTTTATGTGCGCCGCCTCGAGAAATTTCAATCCGCCCCATTTCTCGAATG
>PLLD01000191.1 GCA_003141205.1 Gemmatimonadota bacterium | reverse complement strand
ATCTGGGCGTTCATCGGCTCGGAGTGCATGCTCTTCGCGTCGCTCATCTCGACGTATCTGATCTATAAGGGACGGAGCCTGGTCGGCCCCTACCCGCACGAGGCGTGGACGGATCCGGCGACGCACCATGTGTTCAAGCCGATCCTCAACATCCCGGTGACGTCGGTCTCGACGTTCGTTCTCCTCATGTCGTCGCTGGCCATGGTGCTGGCGCTCTCGGCGGTCCAGAACCGGTACGTCCCGAAGCACACGCGGAGTCAGCGGATCCTCGGCTCGTCGCGGCTATGGCTCCTGGTGACCGCGATCCTCGGTGTGACCTTCCTCGGGTGTCAGGCGTACGAGTTCACCTCGTTCGTTCACGAGGGGTTGACGATCCGCACGAATCTTTTCGGGTCGTCCTTCTTCACGCTGACCGGATTCCACGGCGCGCACGTCACGGCCGGCGTTCTCTGGCTCCTCACGCTGCTCGGGATCGATCTCAAGCGCGGGCTCGGCCCGGACGACGTGCTCAACGTCGACATCGCGGCCCTCTACTGGCACTTCGTCGACGTCGTGTGGATCGCGATCTTCACGCTGGTTTATCTGATCAGATAAGGACCCGATGAGCTCCGATTCGCACGCACATCCGACCGCGCAGGCGGCGCAGGCTCACGAAACGGCCCTGCACGAGGGGGCGGAGCACGAGCACCCCACGTGGGCGACGTACAAGTGGATCGCCCTCATCCTGACCGTGATCACGGTGGTCGAGGTGTGGTGCTACTACATCCCGTCCTTCGTCGCCTCGCCGTTCTTCATCCCGATCCTGCTCACCCTTTCGGCGGTGAAGTTCGCGATCGTGGTGATGTTCTACATGCACCTCAAGTACGACCACGCGCTGTTCCGCGGGCTGTTCGTGGGCTCGCTCGCCGTCGCCATGATCACGATCGTCGGGCTCCTGTTCCTCTTCGGCAAGGTCGCGCTCGGGGGAGGAGCGTCGCACTGACGCTGGGCACGCTCGTCCACGCCGATGCGGCGGCGGAGCTGAGCGGATTCTCGATCCACATCAGCACCGTCATCGGCATCGCCGCGCTCGCCGCGCTGTATGCGTGGCGCTGCCGGCGCGAGGGACGGAGACCGACCGGAGGACAGATCGCGGCCGGCGCGACGGGCCTGCTCGCGATGTTCTTCGCCCTCAACGGGCCGCTGCACGACCTGAGCGATGATTTCCTGTTCAGCGCCCACATGGTGCAGCACCTGGTGCTCACCTTCGTGGTGCCCCCGCTGCTCATCATCGGCACACCCGGATGGATGCTCCGCCGGGCCCTCGACATCCCGGGGGTCCGCCCCGTCGCCCGGTGGCTGACGCGGCCGATCATCTGCTTCGCCGCCTTCAACGTGGTCTTCGCGGCCTGGCACCTGCCGCCGCTGTTCAATCTCGCGATGGCCGAGCATCCGGTTCACATCTTCGAGCATCTGATGTTCATGGTGTCGGCAACGCTCCTGTGGTGGCCGTTCCTCAGTCCGCTGCCCGAGCTTCCCCGCCTGTCCTACCCCGGGCAGATGCTGTACGCATTTCTCAATACCCTCCCCATGTCCCTCGTCGCCATCTACATCGCGATGGCGGACCATGTCCTGTATCCCGCGTACGCTGCCGCGCCCCGGGTGTGGGACATCTCGCCGCTCGCCGATCAGCAGCTGGGCGGGCTCATCATGTGGATCCCCGGCGGCCTGTTCTTCGGTGGTGTCATGACGGTCGTATTCTTCAAGTGGGTCGCTCGGGACGGCGATGATGCCGCCGCGGCGCAGGTGACGACAACATGAGGCGTGGGACACGATGAGGCGTGGGACACGGGATCGGCGGGATCGGCGGGATCGGCGGGATCGGCGGGGTCGGTGGCTCGCGGTTGCGGCGGCCTTCGTCGGCTCGACGGCGGCCGCGCTCGGATGCGAGCACCAGAGGTCGGTCACGCATTTCGGTGAGCTGATCTGCAAGACCGCCTCGGACAGCGCGGTCATCGCGACCGCCGTGCGCGGATTCATCGATGAGCTCGAGCCGCCCCCGCGACGATTCCTGTATCTCCCGTCCAACGACTCGAGCCCGCCGCCACCGGCGCTCCAGGTGCTGCAGGACATGGGCCCCACATACGTCTTCTCCGCGGACCCCAAGCTCCAGGCGCCGCTGCGCAAGATGCTCGCGTCCGTCGGCGACTACCCGACGCTGCTCCTCGCCTATCACGGCTTCACGCGTGCCGATCCGTTGCACCCGCTCGTCACCCTCAGTGGGCACTACGTGACCGGGAGCGACGATGGAAAGAGCGCCGGCAAGCGCACGATCGCCTTACAGTGCGACAGCACCGGATGGCACGCCCCGGCCTCCACTGAACCCGCTTCTACCGGATCCGCCGCTGCCGGCGCAGCATCCGACACCAGCGCCCACTAGCCGGCGGCTCGTCTCGCTCGATGTTTTTCGCGGCGCCACCATCGCCGCCATGCTCCTCGTGAACGATCCGGGGAGTTGGAGCGCCATTTACCCGCCGCTGCGCCACGCGGAGTGGAATGGGTGGACGCCGACCGATCTGATCTTCCCCTTCTTTCTGTTCATCGTCGGCATCACGACCGCGCTCTCGCTCGCGCGGCGCCGAGACGACGGCGCCACCGACAGGGAGCTGGCGGGAGGTATCCTGCGCCGTGCGGCGATCATCGTGCTTATTGGATTGCTGATATCGTGGGTACCCTTCTACAGCTGGGGTCCGATATCCGGGATCGTCGAGCCCACCGCTGGCGAGCGGATCGTCGACCGCTTGCTGCACGTGCGGATCCCGGGCGTTTTGCAGCGCATCGGCATCGCGTACGCGGTCGCCGCGCTCATCACACTCCGCACCTCGGCGCGCGCACAGATCCTTACCATCACGGCGATCCTGCTGGGCTACTGGGCTCTCCTGACCCTGGTCCCGATCCCGGGGCTCGGCGCGATGGGGCCGGCGACGGCCGCGCATCCGGGGGCCACGCTCCCCGCGTGGCTCGATCGCACCATTCTGGATTGGAGCGCGTGGGGCGCGGGGAACCATCTGTGGGCGGAGACCCGGACGTGGGACCCCGAGGGTCTACTCTCCACGCTCCCCGCAGTTGCGACCACTCTCATCGGCGTGCTTACCGGAGCGTGGCTCCGGGCGGACCACCCGCGCCGCGACCGCCTCATGGGCCTCCTGATCGTGGGGACGTTCGCGACGACGATCGGGCTCGCGTGGAGCCTCGTCTTCCCGATCAACAAGAATCTGTGGACCAGCTCCTACGTCGTCTTCACGGCGGGGCTGGCCTGTGTGGCGCTGGCGGGGTGCGGATGGTTGGTCGACGATCGTGCGCGCACGCCGAGATGGGGCCGCCCGTTCATCGTCTTCGGCGTAAATCCGATCGCCGCGTTCGTGGGGGCCGAGCTGACGGCGCGATTGATCTACTCCGTGATTCGCGTGCCGACGGCGGCGGGGACCGTCCCGCTCGAGCAGGCGCTGTATCGGAGCATGTACGCGCCCTGGCTGCCACCGCGTCTGGCTTCGCTCGCGTTCGCGCTGACGGTCGTGCTCGTCTGGTATGCGGTGCTCGATGTTCTGTATCGCAAACGCATCTTCTTCAAGGTGTAGCGTTCTCGGCATGATCTCCCGCCTCCTGCGCGGCGCGACGCTTGGCATCGGCTGCCTGCTCGCCGTGTCCCCCTCCCGGCTGGACGCGCAGTCGTCGCACCACCACGTCCGCCACGCCAGCGCGGTGGTTCCGGCCGTGCGCGCGAACGCGCCGCGCACCCTTGGCGCCCTGCAGGACAATCTCAAAGGGCAGCTGCATAGCCGGGCACGCCGAGGACACTGGGGGATCCTGGTGGTTTCGCTCACGCGGGGGGACACGCTGTTCAGTGTGAGCCCGGACATTCAGGTCCAGCCCGCGTCGACGATGAAGCTGTTCACATCGTCCCTCGCGCTCGAGCGGCTGGGCCCCGACTATCAGTTCAGCACCGACGTCCTGCGCGACGGGCCGCTCGACGCGGATGGCGTGGTGCAGGGGAATCTCTTCCTGCGCGGGGACGGGGATCCATCGCTCTCGCCGCGGTTCTTCCCGGGAGACGCGGGGGGGCCGATGCGCCAGCTCGCGCAGGCGGTGGCGGTGGCGGGGGTTCGGCACGTGCGTGGCGACATCGTGGGGGACGCCACGGCATTCGACGGTCAGCGCATCCCATCGGGGTGGCTGACGCGTTACCTCACGCTGTCGTACGCGGCTCGCGTGTCGGCGCTCGCCCTCAACGACAACATCGCATTCGTCGCGGTGTCGCCGGGGACCACGGGGCGTGCCGCGGTCGTGGCGCTCGAGCCCTCGTCGAGCGCGGTGCCGATCCTGAACGGGGTTCGCACCGTCGTGGGGAGCAGCGGCGCGCGCGTCGCGATCCATTCGCGGGGGGATGGCACGATCGAGGCGCGTGGCTGGATCGGCGCGCTTGCGCGGAAGCGGACGTACGAGATCGTCGTCGAGGACCCCGCCCTGTTCACCGTGGGGGCGTTCCGCGACGCGCTCAAGGCGCAGGGGATCGTCCTCGACGGGACCGTGCGGCTGGCGCGGGCCCCCAAGACGGCGCTCCGGGTGACGGCGCTCCGGTCCCCGCCCCTCGCGCGCATCATCGCCGCCATGAACCGCGAGAGCATCAACAATTACGCCGAGCTGCTGTTCCGCGATGCCGTTCGCGGGCCGGACCGTCTCGAGACGGGCTCCGCGGACCTCGGGGGCCAGCTCCTGCAGCACTTCCTCACGACCCGGGCGGGGGTGGCACCCGATGCGATCGTCGTGGCCGATGGAAGCGGATTGTCGACCATCGATCGCGTGACTCCTCGTGCGATGGTCAACCTCCTGGGCTACGCGGACACCGCCCCGTGGGGGATGACGCTGCACGCGTCGTTGCCGGTCGCGGGGGAGTCAGAGCTGCTGCGCAATCGGATGCGCCAGACGGCGGCACAGGGGAACCTGCACGCCAAGACCGGGACGACGAACAACGTCATCGCGCTGGGCGGCTACGTGACCGCGCTCGATGGCGAGCTGCTGGCGTTCAGCTTCATCTATAATGGCACCGACCGGTGGAACGCGAAGGCCACGATCGATGGGATGGGCGCGACGCTCGCGAGCTTCGTCCGAGAGTGACGGAGTCATTGCGAGGCCCGAAGGGCCGAAGCAATCTCCCGTTCGGCGCTCGGCCCTACTTGAGGTAGCGGGCGAGAAAGGTGGTCGCTCGACCCCACGCATCGTCGGCCGCGGCGGCATCGTACGATGGCCCCGACGGATTGGCGAACGCGTGCTTGGCGCCCGGGTAGATCGTGAACTCGGATTTCTTGCCGAGCGAATCGAGCGCCGAGTGGAACTCGTTCACCTGCACGAGCGGGATCCCCTGGTCCGCGCCTCCGTAGAGACCGAGGAAGGGAGCCCGTAACATCGCGAGATGACCGCGGTCGAGATCGGGCGGACCGTAGTAGGCTACCGCGGCATCGATCTTGTCCGCGTTGAAGAGGGCGTTCCGAATGCTCCAGCCGCCGCCGAAGCACCATCCCACGGTGCCGACCTTCGGCGCGAGCTGCGGTCGCGCCCGCGACGATCGTTGCCGCACACAATGCAGCGCGAAGAATGGGGGTCGGCATGCCCACCAATCTAATGATCCAGCATCGACTCGATCATGAGGCGGAGTGACCCCTCGCCCGCGGCATCCTCAATCATGAAGTCGGAGAAGACGATCCGTCCTGTGCCATCGATCAGGTAGTTACTTGGCTCGCCGCGCACGTTGTAGTCCTTCTCGATCGTGGCGTCCTCGTGCAACGGCGTGAAGCTGTATCCGGTGCCGCGCATGAAGGGCAGGACGTACGAGTCCTGCCCGGCGAACACGTTGACCCCGACGTACGCGACGTCGCGCCCCTTGAATTCATTGAGGACCTTCTCGAAGTGCGGGAATTCGCCGCGACACGGGCCGCATCCGGGAAACCAGAACGTAAGGAGCATCACCTTCCCCTTGTAATCCGCCAGCGACGCGGAGTCGGACGATGTGTAGCGTCCGAGCTTGAACGGGATCGCCGGCTTGGCCACAGTGTTGCGCTGCATCCAGACGGCGGAATCAACCTGCGCAGAGCTCTTGCCGAGTGTCGTCGCGTACCGCAGAACGGCCGCGCGAACGCTGTCGGTCGGGTATTTCGCGAAGCGCGCGACCAGTGTGTCGTACGCCGTTTGCGTCTTCCCGGAGCCAGCGGCCGCCGACGCCTGAAGGAGGGCGAACATCTCGTCGTTCGTCGAGTACTTCGGAACGCGTGTCGCCGATAGCACGGCCCAGGCGGCCGCATCCTTGTGGTCCGCCAGCAGTGAGCGCGCGAAGATGAGGTTCCGGACCAGCACGACCTTGACGGCCCAGTCGCGCTGATCCTCCGGGTCCGTGCTCGTCCCCATCAAATCCTGCGCGAGAGCCAGCGCCTTGTCCGGCGCGACGCGCGTATATACCTCGAAGAGCTGATACGTCGCTCCGCCTGCGGCGCGGAATTTCTCGGGCGAGTATTGGCTCCGCAGCTGCTCGAAGTACGTGACCCGCTCCGAATCGGTGGGCGCCTCCCGTCCGAGCGAGAACAGCGCTTCCGCCCCTGACTGCGTCTTCGGAAAGCGCTGCACGGCGCCCTGCATCAGCGCGCGCCATTTCGCCGGATCCGTGTCATGGAAGTCCCACGCGTACGAAACCGCGTACTCCCCGTTGGATGGGTCGGCCGCAACCGCCTTCGCCTGGAAGGCACGCGCCCCGGGCTCGTCGCCCCAGCGACTCGCGTCCTCCGATAGCATCTCGTACGCCTTGGCCAGCGTGGGATCGAGCTTCACCGCCCGCAACAGGTACGGCTTCGCGCGGGGATCCTCGGCCGCGATAAACGTCGCGCCCATCCCATAAGGGATCCCGGCTGCGGTCGGAAAGCGCTTCTCCCACGCGGTGTACTGCTTCTCGAGCGTCCGCGTTGCAAGCGCCAGCGTGCGCTCGAAGTTTGCTTCGTCGCGAATGAGGATCTTCGCCTGGATGACGGCGACGAACTGGTCGTGCGCCGCGAGATAATTGGGGTCCAGCTCGATCGCCTGACGAATTGCGGCCAGCGCACCCGTCGTATCGTGCCGCGTGAAAAGTGCGGTCGAGCGATCGAACGCGGCCTTCGCCGCACGCGGGGGTGGATGCCGGTGCACGCCTGTTGCGGTGCCGGCCTGCTGCGCGTGCAGCGCCGCCGCCGGGGGTAGGCACAGGCCGATACACCAAACAGCGCGGGCAATCGCTAAACCGCGTGTCATGCACGCTCCGTCGTTATCGATATGGAATGCGAGGATCGCCGGGCCGACCCCACCCTCGGGCACGAACGCGGGTCGCTCCGATCCGGGAAGAATCCGTGTGACTTGCCGTTAGACGTAACGAGAGACGCTGCGGTTTGCGCGAGCGTCTAGCGCCCCGTCGCGGCGGCCGGCGCCGAATGGTCCAGCATCGCCTCGATCATGAGCTCGAGCATCCGCTCCCCCTCGGCATCCTGCGCCCCGAAATCCCGGAAGATGATTCGCCCCTCGGCGTCGATCAGGAAATTGGTCGGCGCCCCAATGATCTTGTAGGTCTTCTCGATCCTGTCGTCCTCGCGTACCGGCGTGAAGGTGTACCGGGTGCCCTGCATGAAAGACGCGACATAGGCATCCTGACTCGGGGAGACGTTGATGCCGACATACGCGAGCCCACGACTGTTGAACTCATTCACGACCCGCTGAAAATGCGGAAACTCCCCACGGCAGGGCCCGCACCCGGGAAACCAGAACGTGAGCAGAACGATCTTGCCGCGATAGTCGGCGAGCGCAATCGAGTCGTGCGGCGTGTACGCCGCCAGCTTGAACCCCGGGGCCGGCTTCGCGGCGGTATCGCGGATCGCCCACGCCTCGGAGTCCGTGCGTGCCGCGCTCTTCCCGAGCTTCGCCCCGTACCGCACGAGTGTGGCGCGCCCGCTGTCGGTGGGTTCCGCGGCGTAGCGCGCGAGCGTGCTGTCGTAAGCCAAGCGTGTATTCCCCGCGCTGTCGGCAATGGCAGCCTTCAGAACAGCGAACATCTCCGGGTTGCGCGCGTACAGCGGGAATTGGGTGGCCGCGAGTACGGCTGAAGCGGCTGCAAACTGCCGCTGAGCGACCAGCGTCCGCACGAGCACGAGGTTCCGCGCGAAGACGACACGGGGTGCCCATGTGGTCTGATCCCCGGGCTTCGGCATCACCGCCAGCATGTCCTGCGCGAGCGCAAGCGCCTTGTCGGGCGCCGGTCCCGACTCGATCTCGAACAGGCGCTCCATGCCACCTCCCGACCAGTACGGGAAGAGCGCAGGAGGATATTGCGCCCTCAGCTGCTCGTAGGTCCGAATCGAGAACACCGTGCTGTCCTTCGGCACGGTTCTGCCCAGCCAATACAGCGCCTGCGCCCCGCGCTCGTTCGTCGGGAAGCGTCGGACGATATTCTGCGCCAATGCCGGCCATTGCCCGGGGTCGACCTGTTTCGTGTCCCACGCATAGTTGAATGCGTATTCGGGGTTCGTCGTGTCCGCCGCCATGGCTTTCCCTTCGTATTCCCGCGCCTTGGCGTCGTCACCCCACCGCTCCGCGTCGATCGACAGGTCCGCATAGGCCGCGGCCAGCGTCGGATCGAGCTGGACCGCTCGCAGAAGGTATGGCTTGGCCTCCGGGACCTCACCGTCGTATAGCCTGGAGCCAATCCCGAAGGGAACACCGGCAGACTTGGAAAAGCGCGCGCTCCACACCGCGTACTGCCTTTCGATGACGTGCATCGCATTTTGCCAACTGAGCACGGTCCGCGCGTCATCCGAATCGTCCCGGACTAGCAGCTTCGCTTCGCTCAGCTTGATGAACTGCGCGTGCGCCGCACGATAATCCGGGTCCGCCTCGATCGCTCGGCGAAGGAAGGCCAATGCTCCCGTCGTATCATGCCGTTGCAGGAGCGTGGTTGCGCGGTCGTAGGCGATCTTGGCGGCCGGGGTGGGCCGGTGGCCGGCGATCGCCGCAACTGCCGTATCCGGCTCGGCCAACAGCATTTCGATATTCTTGCGCAGCCCTGACGCGACGCTCGCGTCCCACCCGGTGACGATCTGCCGGATGGTTCCCTCTCGATCGATCAGGACGAGCTGGGGGATCCCCTGAACGACATATCGCCGCGTGGTGAGATACGCCTGCTGCATATACGAAAGCATGGCGTTCGCCGCCGTGGCCGAATCTATCGGCGCCCCCTTGACGCTGTCCGGCGTATCGACGTGAATCGGGAAGGGGATATGAGCTTCACCGACGAAATACCGTTCGGCGGCCACCATCCATGCCGGCTTGCTCAGAGTTTTGCCCGCGAATTGGGCGCTGAGATTCGTGCCCAGTACCAGGTGAAGACCGCGGGCGGCATACGTCTCGTGTAGACGGATGAGCGTTGGATAGCTCTGGCGGCACGGGGCGCACCAATCGGTGGTGAACTCCACGAGGCCGATCCCCCTATGCGGCGGGAAGGTTGTGGACGCTCCACGCGGATTGATCCAGCGCCCCGCGGAGAAGACGGGGGCGGATGTCCCGATCAGAGCATACCGCTGCGCCGTCTGCGCCACTACTTGCGCCCAGAAGAACACACGGGTCGTGTCTCCCGGTGTGAAGCCGAGCGCCGTCATCGCGGCCATCCCCCGCTCGGCGAATACCTTCGCCGAGTCGGGCTCGAACGAATTGCCGTATGACTCCGCCAGGAAGTTGTAGGCCCGGGCGATTGGATCGACGGCCTTGAGGCGCTCGCCCGGAGACAGGGAATTCGCCAGCGCAAGCGCCAGGCGTGCCTCGCGGATCGTACCGGCCGTGGAATCGGCCATTTGGGCGAGCCACACGTGCGCTGCGATGGCCTGGGGGGTTGCCGCCGAGCCAAGGGCATCGATCCGCTCCGAGTACGCACGGATTCGGGTACGGCCGAGCGAATGATCGGGCGCTCGCAGCGTCGCTTGCATCAATTCGAGCAGCGCAGCGCCCCGAGCCGCCGCCGTCGAACCGGCTCGTCTGACGTACAGCTCAGCGACGGAATCGGCGGCCGGCCACTCGAAGGCTTGCGCGTCCAACGTGGCGAGTTGTGGAAGCTGATGGGTCCCGAGCGACTCTGGCCGGACGGCCACGAGGCATGGCCGGAGCTGGTTTGCGCGGGCGGTGTCCATCGCCGCGATATCGGCGGTCACGGTGTGCGAGTGCGTGACGTGCCACCGGTGCGACCACGCTCCCTCGACGCTGTCCGCCGTCGCCAAGCAGCGGCCAAGTGCGACGGAATCCGACGCGGCAAACTGCTCACTTGTCTGACCGCCGGCGCGCGCGCCAAGGACGAGCAGCGCCAGGAGGACCCGGCGAATGTGTGGCATACGCGAAGCCTACCGCCCTCTCGCCGCCTCCGGCGCCGGATGATCGAGCATCGACTGGATCATGAGCGTGAGCATCCGCTCNNCTCTTGGCGTTCGTAATCGAGAAGTCGGTGAAAACGATCCGCCCCTGCTGATCGATCAGGAAGTTGGTCGGCTCACCCCGGACATGGTACGCGTTGGTGGTGGCCGTACCGGACTCCGCCAACGGCGTGAACGTGTACCGTGTACCCTGCATGAATGGAGCGACGTAGGGATCCTGGTCTCGCTCGACGTTGATCCCCACGTAGGCAACTGGGCGCCCCTGAAAGCTGCCGACGACCTTCTGGAAATGCGGAAACTCGCCGCGGCACGGCCCGCATCCCGGAAACCAGAAGGTGAGCAGCACGACCTTCCCCTTGTAATCCGCCAGGGACATCGAGTCCTTCGATACGGGATACGTCGCGAGCTTGAAAGCGGGCGCTGGCGTCGCGCCCTTGGCGCGCACGGCCCAGACCGCGCTGTCGGCCTGCGCGGGGCTCTTCTGCAGCTTCGTGGCGTACCGCAGAATCGCCGCATGCACGCTGTCGCTTGGCGTCTTCGCGAAACGGGCGACGAGGGTATCGAAGGCCATCTTCGTCTTGCCGGCGGCATCGGCGGCCTGCGCCCGGAGCAGAGCGAACATCTCGGCATTCCCCGAGTACCGCGAGATCTGCGTGGCCTCGAGGACGGCCGACGCCGCCGCATCCTTGTGCTCGCGCACGAGATCGCGCGCCATGGCGAGATTCTGTGCGAACACCACGTCGGCGGCCCACGTCTTTTGATCGCCCGCGTTCGCAATCGTCCGCAACATGTCCTGCGCGAGCGGCAGCGCCTTGTCGGGCGCCATGCGCTCGTAGACATCGAACAACCCCTCCATCCCATTTTCGGACCAATTGAACTTCGCGGGGGGGAACTGCGTTCTCAGTTCCTCGAAAACCGCCGCCTTTTCGCTGTCACTCTCGGAACGCTCCCCGAGCCAGAACAACCCTTGCGCGCCACGCTCGCTCGTCGGAAAGCGCTTGGCGAGCGCCCGAATCGTATCGGCCCAATGCGGCGGATCGGTGTATTCGACATCCATCGCGTGGTAGAAGGTATAATTCGGGTTCGTGGGCTCGGCAGCGGAAGCCTTCCTCTGATAGTCCCGCGCTTGTGCGTCGTCTCCCCACCGCTGGGCGTCGCTCGACAGGTCCCCATACGCCTCGGCGATCGTCGGGTCCAGCGCCACCGCCTTCAGGAGGTACGGCTTGGCCCGCGGATCCTCCGCATCGGTCAGCGCGGAGCCGATGCCGAACTGAACGCCGGCGGACTTCGGGAAGCGCTTCGACCACTCCGCGTATTGAGCTAATAGCGCATCCGTCGCCAGCGCTTGCGTTCGTGCGTAGTTCGAATCATCCCGAACGATCATGCGATCGTCCGTGACCTTGACGAACTGCTCGTGCGCCGCGCGATAATCCGGGTCCGCCTCGATCGCCCGCTTGAGCGACGCCACCGCCGCCGTCGTGTCCTTCGCTTTCAGCTGATCGGCGGCTTTGTCGAAAGCCTCTTTCGCCTTCCGCGACGGTTGGTGGCCGGTCTTGACTGCCGAGTCGGTCTGCTGCGCCAGCAGCACCGACGGGGCGCCGGCCGCAATGACGAGAGCGCCGGCGACGCCGAGGAGTGCGTGATACCGCCGCGTCATTGGCCCGCCGACGCCGACGTCCCCCCCCCACCATGCGCGAGCATCGACTCGATCATGAGCGTGAGCATCCGCTCGGCGGTTGCGTCGTGAATCATGAAGTCCTTGAAGACGATGCGTCCGTTCGCATCGATCAGGAAATTGGTCGGCTCGCCGCGAACCTTATACGCGTCCTTGGCGAACTTGTCGTTGCCGTGGAGTGGCGTGAACGAATATTGCGTGCCCTTCAGGAAGGGTCGGACGTAGGCATCCTGCTCCGGCGAGACGTTGATGCCTAGGTACGCAAAGTTCCGCCCCTTGAGGGCATTCGCGACCTTCTGGAAATGGGGGAACTCTCCGCGGCAGGGGCCGCACCCCGGGAACCAGAAGGTCAGCAACACGACCTTCCCCTTATAGTCGGCGAGTGCGATGGAGTCGGCCGGCCCGCCGTACGCCGCGAGCCGGAACGGGGTCGCGGGTCTGGCCGCGGTGTCCCGGATCGCCCAAACGGCACTGTCGACCTGAGCCGAGCTCTTATGCAGCTTTGCGGCGTACCGGCCGATCGCGGCCTGGGCACTGTCGCCGGGTGTCTTCGCGAAGTGCACTAACAGACTGTCATAGGCGACTTTCGTATTCCCCGCGCTGTCTGCCATCTCCGCCCTGAGCAGCGCAAACATGTCGTCGTCCGACGAATACTTCGGCACCCGGGTCGCACTGAGCACCGCCGACGCCGCCGCGTACTTGTGGTCCGCCGCGAGTGACCGCGCGAAAACGAGATTGCGCGCGAAGACGACCTTGGCCGCCCAGCTCCCCTGGTCGTCCGCATCGGTCGACAGCTGCAGAAGCTCCTGCGCGAGGGCGAGCGCCTTGTCGGGTGCGCTGCGCGCGTACGTATCGAACAAGTTCCACATCGAGCCCCGCGAGTGCTCGGATGTCGCCAACGGGAACTGACTCCGGAGCTGCTCGTAGGCCGCGGCCTTGGCGCTATCGCCCTCCGTATTGTACGCCAGCCACGACAGCGCACCCGCCCCCTTGTCCGTTCCGGCGAAGCGCTTCGCCACCTTGAGGCTCAGCTCGCGAAAACGAGCCGGGTCGGAGGTTACGAATTTGTCGGCATAGGACGACGCGTATTCGCCGTTCGTGGTATCGGCCTCGGACGCCTTTCGCATGTACTCGGCGCTCGCGGCATCATCACCGCGAAACTCCGAGATCAACGAGAGCCACTCGTAGGCCCGCGCCAGTTTTGGATCCAACTTCACCGCCTTCTTGTAGTACGGCTCGGCCTCGGGGCTTTCCCCCTTGAGATCGCCGAGCGCCCACTGGTAGGCCGCGATTTTGGGATGCTGCGCCGACCACTGCGTGTATTCTCGCGTCAGCTCCCTATGCGCGACCGAGTCCACCTTGAGCCGACGGTGCATCTTGAGCGTGTCTTCGAAATCCCAACGCCATCCGGTGTCGGCCTTCCCACGGATCTCATACAGCAGCTCCGTCGCCTTTATGTAGCCATCGTGCGCGTCGTAATACGCGGGGTCGATCGTGATCGCCTTGCGGTAAGCCGCTTCCGCCCGCTGCGCGTCGCCGCGCTTGAAGGCCGCGGCACCGCTGTCGAATTGCACCTTCGCGGCCTTGGGCGGCGCCGGCTCCTGGGCCGGAAGCACTGGGGCGATCGTGAGCGCGGCAAGCAAGCACGCCACGGTCGGCACCACGCGAACGCGTGCGCGAGTATCGCAATGAGTGTTCATCGACCGGTCTCCGTTAGCGCCGCGCCAGAGGAATGCGCGAGCATCGATTCGATCATGAGCGTGAGCATCCGCTCACCCTCGGCGTCATCCGCCCGAAAATTCGTGAATACGATTCGCCCCTTGCCGTCGATGAGGAAATTGCTCGGCTCACCCCATACGTGATACGCGTCCTTGGCGAATTTGCTGTTGCCCCGCAGCGGAATGAAGGAGTAGTGCGTCCCCTGCATGAGCGGCCGGACGTACGCATCTTGGTCGGGTGTGACATTGATCCCGACGTAGACGAACGGTTGCCCTTTGAACGTATTGACCACCTTCTGGAAGTGCGGGAACTCGCCTTGGCACGGCCCGCACCCCGGGAACCAGAAGGTCAGCAGGACCACCTTCCCCTTGTAATCCGCGAGGGAAATCGAATCGGCGGGCCCGCTGTACGACGCGAGGCGGAACGGCGTCGCCTGCTTCGCGGCCGTATCGCGAATGGCCCACACGGCGCTGTCGACCTGGGCGGGGCTCTTGTGCAGCTTCGCCGCATACCGTCCCATGGCGGCCTGGACGCTGTCGCTCGGCGTCTTCGCGAACCGGACGCGCAGGCTGTCGTACGCCGCCTTCGTGTTGCCGGCGCTATCGGCCAGCTCCGCCTTCAGCAGCGCGAACATCTCCTGGTTGCCGGAATACCGCGACAGCTGCGTGGCATTGACCACGGCCGACGCCGCCGCGTACTTGTGCTCCCCCGCCAGCGAGCGGGCGAGGATCAGGTTCTGCGCCTCCAGCACGTGGGGCGCCCAATCCTGCTGCTCGTCCGCCTTCGTCGCCGCGTGGAGCATGTCCTGCGCGAGCGCCAGAGCCTTGTCGGGCGCCACGCGGATATACGCGTCGTACAGACCGTCCATCGCTTCGGCCGACCACCAACCGAACTTGTCGGGCGGGAAGTCCCGCCGCGCCCGCTCGTAGATCGCGATCTTCGCGCTGTCGCTCTCAGCATCGTTCCCCAACCAGTACAGGATCTGCGCCGAATTCTGATCGGCTGGGAATCGACGCAGGACATCGAGCGCGGTCGCCCGGTACTTCGCCGGATCGCCATCCCGGAATTTCCATGCGTAGTCGAAGGCGTACCCGGCATTCGTGGTGTCGGCCTCCATCGCTTTCCGCAAGTACTCCGCACTGCCGGCGTGGTCCCCGCGCATCACCGCGATGGACGCCAGCCACTTGTACGCCCGCGCCAGCTTCGGGTCCAGCTCGACCGCCCTCTTATAGTATGACTCGGCCTCGGGCTTCTCCCCCTGCAGGTCCCCTAACGCCCACTGATACGCCGCGACCTTGGGATGTTGCGCCGACCACTGCGTGTACTCTCGCGTCAGCTCCCGATGCGCGAGCGAGTCCGCTCTCAGGCGGCGATGCATCTTGAGCGTGTCATCGACATCCCAGTCCCATCCTGTATCGGCCTTCTGCGACAGCTCGTACGACCGCTCGGTTGCCGTGATGAACGCCTCGTGCGCGTCGTAATACGCCGGGTCGATCGTGATCGCCTTGCGGTAAGCCATTTCCGCGCGCTGTGTGTCGCCGCGCCTGAAGGCCGCGGCACCGCTGTCGAATTGCACCTTCGCGGCCTTGGGCGGCGCCGGCTCCTGTGCCCGAAGCACCGGGGCGATCGTGAGCGCGGCAAGGAAGCACGCTAGGGTCC
Organism: Gemmatimonadota bacterium; assembly: GCA_003141205.1. Lineage (GTDB taxonomy): Bacteria > Gemmatimonadota > Gemmatimonadetes > Gemmatimonadales > Gemmatimonadaceae > FEN-1251. Next base: position 3,377 of record PLLD01000191.1, on the reverse strand, counting down.
GCAGCACGGGAGCGCGCACGCGAGTATCGCAACGAGTGTTCATCGACCAGTCTCCGTAAGGGGCGCGCCAGAGGAATGCGCGAGCAGCGATTGGATCATGAAAGTGAGCATCCGCTCACCCTCGGTGGTACGGGCGCAATGGCCTCGGCTCCTCGGCGCGGAACGCATCGGGATCCGCGCAGCGCACTCACGTGATGATGACAGGTATCGTACGTGGAGCCACACACCGCTCGGCCCCGCGTGGCCGGCCGATCGCCGAGTAGAGAACCCGAATGGATCGGCCGATTGCGGCGCTCGCCAACATCAGCGACCGCTCCCCAATTCGGGTGTACCCTGAGCGTGTGCAAGTATCGATTGGATCATGAGCGTAAGCGTGCGCTCTTCGGCGGCGTTGCCAGCGATAAAATGTTTGAAGACGATCCGTCCCTGACCGTCGATCAGGAAATTCTCCGGCTCGGCGCGCACGCCATAGGCTTCCTGGGCGAACCTCTCGTTCCCGTGCAGCGGCGTAAACGAATAGTGCGTGCCTTTGACGAAGGGCACCACGTCCGCGTCCTGCTCCGGCTCCACGTTGATCGCCACATAGGCCACGCCCCGCGCTTGGAGGGCGTTGATAACTCTCTGGAAGTGGGGCAGCTCTCCCCGGCAGGGCCCGCAGCCGGGGAACCAGAATGTCAGCAGCACGACCTTCCCCTTGTAGTCCGCGAGCGAGATCGTATCATGGGCGCCGCGGTACGATGCGAGCCGGAAAGGGGTGGCCGGGTTTGCCGTCTTGTCGCGCAAGACCCACACCTGGCTGTCGGTCTGCGCCGCGCTCTTGCCCAGCTTCGTGGCGTAGCGCACCAGCGCCGCGTGGACGCTATCCCCCGGCACCTTGGCCTCCTGGACGAGCAGGCTATCGTAGGCAGCCTTCGTATTCCCGGCGCTGTCGGCCAGCGCCGCTTGCAGTAACGCAAACATCTCCTGGTTCTCCCAGCGCCGCGGAAGCTGCGTCGCGCTCAGCACGGCCGAGGCGGCGGCGTACTTATGCTCCACCGCGAGCGAACGGGCCAGAGTCAGATTCCGCGCGAGCACTACGCGCGGCGCCCACTCTCGCTCGTCGCCAACGTCCGCCGCGGCCCGCAACATGTCCTGCGCCAACGCCAGCGACTTGTCCGGAGCAACTCTGATGTATGCGTCTTGCAGGGCATCCATGGCGCCGGACGACCACGAGAACTTGTCGGGCGGGAATTGGGTGCGAAGCCGCTCGTATATGGCGATCCGGTCGCTGTCGGCCTGCGCATCGTATCCGACCCAGTACAGGATCTGCGCGGACCGCTGGTTCGTCGGGAATCGCCGGACGATGTCGAGCGAGAGCGTTCGGTATTTCTCGGGGTCGCTGCCGCGGTACTTCCACGCATACTCGAAGGCGTCCTCAACATCTGTCGTATCGGCCCGCGTGGCTTTCCGTAGGTACTCCGCGCTTGCGGAGTCATCACCCCGCATTTCCGCGAGTAGGGACAGCCACTGGTACGCGCGGACGAACTTCGGATCCAGCTCGACCGCCTTCCTGAAGTGCGGCTCCGCCTCCGGCGTCTCCCCTGTGTGATAACCCTGAGATCCCGACAGCTCCCCCAACGCCCATTGATACGCCGCGACCTTGGGGTGCTGCGCCGCCCACCGCTCGTACTGGTGCCGCAGCGCCACGTTGGCGACCGAATCGGCCTTCCAGTGCCGATTGAGCTCGAGGGTATCACTGTACGTGGTCTCATCAACCGCCGTATCGCCCTTCTCGAACACCCGCCGGGTCGCGTCGAAGAACGCCTCGTGCGCATCATAGTACGCCGGGTCGATAGCGATCGCCTTGCGGTACGCCGCGACCGCGCGCGGCGCATCGTTTCGCTTGAGCGCGGCCGCGCCGCTATCGAATTGTGCCTTCGCCGCCCTGGGCGGCGCGGGCTCCTGGGCCGAAACCGCCGGGACAACCGCAAGGCTGGCGAGGAGACAGGCAACGGTCGCGCCGGCCCTCCTCGAGGCCGTCAGCATAGCATTCTTCCCGCCGGTGCACTGCATCCCGTCGCGGAGCCGACAGCCTCCGTCGGGCCCGGGAGTCACCGGCCTGTCTGCGACGGCGCGGCGCTAGGCGTGTGCGCCAACATCGACTCGATCATGAGCGTCAGCATCCGCTCACCCTCAGCGTCATCGGCGCGAAAATCCTTGAAGACGATGCGCCCGTTGCCGTCGATCAAAAAGTTGGTCGGCTCGCCCCGCACGTGATACGCGTTCTTCGCAAACTTGTCATCGCCATGGAGCGGCGTAAAGGAATACTGCGTGCCCTTCAGGAAGGGCAGCACGTACGCGTTCTGCTCCGGGACGACGTTGACGCCTACGTAGGCGAAATTCCGCCCCTTGAGCGAGTTCGCGACCTTCTGGAAATGCGGGAATTCTCCCCGGCACGGCCCGCATCCGGGGAACCAAAACGTCAATAGAACCACCTTTCCCTTGTAATCCGCGAGCGCAATCGAGTCGGCCGCGCCGCTGTACGAGGCCAGCCGGAAGAGCGTGGCGGGCTTCGCCGCCGTGTCGCGAATCGCCCAAACGGCGCTATCGACTTGAGCGGGACTCTTGTGCAGCTTCGTGGCATACCGCCCCATAGCCGCCTGGACGCTGTCGCTCGGTGTCTTCGCAAAGAGCACGCGGAGGCTATCGTAAGCCGCCTTCGTATTCCCCGCGCTATCTGCCGCCTCCGCCCGCAGTAAAGCGAACATCCCCTGATTGCCGGCGTACTTCGGGAGCTGCGTGGAGTTGAGCACGGCCGCGGCTCCGGCATACTTGCGCTCCCGTTCGAGTCCTCGCGCCATGATCAGGTTCTGCGCGATAACGACGCGCGGCGCCCAATCGCGCTGCTCGTCCGCTTTGTCGGCGGTACGGAGCTCGTCCTGCGCAAGCGCCAAAGCCTTGGTCGCGTCCGTTCGCAGATAGACGTCGAACAGGCCGCTCATGGCGTCCTCGGACCAGTCGAACTTCGCCGGCGGGAACTCCGTCCGAGCCCGCTCGTAGATCGCGATCCGCGCGCTATCAGTCTCCGCGTCGCTTCCCAGCCAATACAGCACCTGGGCGGACCGCTCGTTCATCGGGAACCGCCGGACGACGTCGAGCGAGATCGCCTGATATTTCGCGTGATCGCTGTCGCGGAATTTCCACGCGTAATCGAAGGCGTAGGAGACGTTGGTCGTATCGGCTTTCGACGCCTTCTGCATGTATTCGGTGCTTGCCGCATCGTCGCCGCGAAACTCGGAGATCAGCGCGAGCCACTCGTACGCGCGGGCGAGCTTGGGATCCAGCTCGACGGCCCGCTTGTAATACGGCTCGGCTTCCGGGCTTTCCCCCTTCATGTC